>NZ_CP085636.1:4822500-5126666 GCF_027571385.1 Shewanella sp. MTB7
CGTGTCCCGTCCTACTCGTTTTCACGTAAAGTTAGTTTTCATGTACGGGGCTATCACCCTGTGCCGCTGTGCTTTCCAACACATTCCACTAACACCCTCTACGCTTAAGGGCTAATCCCCGTTCGCTCGCCGCTACTAGGGGAATCTCGGTTGATTTCTTTTCCTCCGGGTACTTAGATGTTTCAGTTCCCCGGGTTTGCCTCACATACCTATGTATTCAGTATGTGATACTAGCTTATGCTAGTGGGTTTCCCCATTCGGACATCGTTAGCTCAAATGCTTGTTACTAGCTCGCCAACGCTTATCGCAAGTTACTACGTCCTTCATCGCCTCTGACTGCCAAGGCATCCACCGTATACGCTTAGTCACTTAACCATACAACCCACATAGGTTTTTCTCGCTTGCGATTTGCTATTTTGTCTGTATTGCAAGCTTCGTTCGCCAGTCATGTAGCACGCTACACTCCTTCCTCTCTCAACTTACGGCTTAGACAAAAACGCAACTTGCTGCGCTGATATTATCTATCGTTCAAACGGGTAAGTTTGAACGAGATGTATCGCAACTAATGGTGTTTACTTTCGCCAAAAGAATACTCTTGAACCATCGTTAAGATGATTCGGCACTTGATTTAAGTGTTTGAGAACTCAATTATTTATTTTTCGCGCTAATGCTATTAACAATAAATCACTTACAAATAAGATATTTACTGTCCCTTTCACATTAACACTATCAGCTTTCCAAATTTTTAAAGAACAAACATCACCGTAAAGGCGTGTTTCTCGCTCTAACAAGAACAAGTTATCTGTGTGAACACTCAACAAACATTAAGTTAGTCGTATAGGTAAGGAGGTGATCCAGCCCCAGGTTCCCCTAGGGCTACCTTGTTACGACTTCACCCCAGTCATGAACCACACCGTGGTAAACGCCCTCCCCGAAAGGTTAAGCTATCTACTTCTGGTGCAGCCCACTCCCATGGTGTGACGGGCGGTGTGTACAAGGCCCGGGAACGTATTCACCGTAGCATTCTGATCTACGATTACTAGCGATTCCGACTTCACGGAGTCGAGTTGCAGACTCCGATCCGGACTACGACCGGCTTTGTGGGATTAGCTTGACCTCGCGGCGTTGCGACCCTCTGTACCGACCATTGTAGCACGTGTGTAGCCCTACTCGTAAGGGCCATGATGACTTGACGTCGTCCCCACCTTCCTCCGGTTTATCACCGGCAGTCTCCTAAAGTTCCCGACATAACTCGCTGGCAAATAAGGATAAGGGTTGCGCTCGTTGCGGGACTTAACCCAACATTTCACAACACGAGCTGACGACAGCCATGCAGCACCTGTCTCTCAGTTCCCGAAGGCACAAGTCCATCTCTGGTCTCTTCTGAGGATGTCAAGAGTAGGTAAGGTTCTTCGCGTTGCATCGAATTAAACCACATGCTCCACCGCTTGTGCGGGCCCCCGTCAATTCATTTGAGTTTTAACCTTGCGGCCGTACTCCCCAGGCGGTCTACTTAATGCGTTAGCTTGGGAGCCCAGTAACTAAGTTACCAAACTCCGAGTAGACATCGTTACGGCGTGGACTACCAGGGTATCTAATCCTGTTTGCTCCCCACGCTTTCGTACATGAGCGTCAGTCTTTGTCCAGGGGGCCGCCTTCGCCACCGGTATTCCTTCAGATCTCTACGCATTTCACCGCTACACCTGAAATTCTACCCCCCTCTACAAGACTCTAGTCTGTCAGTTCCAAATGCAATTCCCAGGTTGAGCACGGGGCTTTCACATCTGGCTTAACAGACCGCCTGCGTACGCTTTACGCCCAGTAATTCCGATTAACGCTTGCACCCCTCGTATTACCGCGGCTGCTGGCACGAAGTTAGCCGGTGCTTCTTCTGCGAGTAACGTCACAGCTGTCGTTTATTAAACGACAACCTTTCCTCCTCGCTGAAAGTGCTTTACAACCCGAAGGCCTTCTTCACACACGCGGCATGGCTGCATCAGGCTTTCGCCCATTGTGCAATATTCCCCACTGCTGCCTCCGTAGGAGTCTGGACCGTGTCTCAGTTCCAGTGTGGCTGATCATCCTCTCAGACCAGCTAGGGATCGTCGCCTAGGTGAGCCATTACCTCACCTACTAGCTAATCCCACCTAGACTCATCTAATCGCGAAAGGCGCTCTCGAAAGTGCGTCCCCTCCTTTCCCCCGTAGGGCGTATGCGGTATTAGCAGTCGTTTCCAACTGTTATCCCCCACGACTAGGCAGATATCTAGGCATTACTCACCCGTCCGCCGCTCGACAGCGAAAGTAGCAAGCTACTTTCCTGTTTCCGCTCGACTTGCATGTGTTAGGCCTGCCGCCAGCGTTCAATCTGAGCCATGATCAAACTCTTCAATTAAAGTTTTTTGTTCTACTCCGTTAGAAGTAAAACGGCTCAACGAATTATACTGTTTTTCACAAACCCGAAGATTCATGAAGTTCACATATTATTGCTCCGTAACCTCATTTTCCCGAAAGAAGTTGAAGTCCGTTGCTATGGTCACTCAGTGGTTCATTGAGTAAATTTTTGATTGCCTCAAAAGAGACAATTTCGAATAACTCAACACCTGTGAGTGTCCACACAGATTTCTTGTTTTGAATTGTTAAAGAGCGTTAGCATCAATCTTTCAGATACTGCCGGTAGACGCTAGGTCATTGGCTTGAGGAGGCGTATTCTACACTCTCCAGTGTCGGCGTCAAGCGCTTATTTTAACAATTTTTTCGAGTGGTGATTTCTTAAGCAGAAGTCAAACTCGAAGCCCGTAAAGCGGTTGTCACCTGAATCAAATCCCCGAAGAGTTTTAACTCTCACTCTTCGTTAAAAGAGTGAACTAATCACGCTGCAAGTCCCGTGCTATCTAGCCTTTCGACTGGGTAGTCTGCCTGCTGTGCCGTGTCAGTGGATGCGCATTATAGGGATATCGGAGAAGAGCACAAGGGCTTTTTGTCTCAACGCTGCCGTTTGAACACTTTAAGCGCACTCTGAGCTTAAAACCACCAAAATCTGCCACAATCGCCATGTCAAATTCTTGCATATGACTAAATCGGTAGTATCTTGTATAAAAAACAAACCATACTGATTATATCGATGTTAAACCTAAGCTTAGCTTCAACTGAATATTGATTAGACTAGTTTCAGTTCTTTTACTTTTAACAAATAGGTTTTATTAAGTAGGTATTATGTTCAGAAAATTTATCTTACTCTCTTTACTGCTAACGCTTATTCCTTCGTTATCAGCTACCGTGATCCATAAATGGATAGATGAGAATGGGGTCACTCATTACAGTCAACAACCACCTGCAAATACTAACTCAAGTAAAATTTATAGTGAGGATTTAGAACAACAACCTATTGGCTTTATCCAGCCAAAAGTAAGAGAACATGCCGCTCCACTTCAAAGTGAAGATGAAAAAAACGCTGAAGCCATTAAGAAAAAAAACAGTGAACAAGCGAGTGCTATATGTGAAAGTGCAAAACAAAATTTACATCTTCTAAGTTCTCACTCCAGATTAAGGAGTAAAAATGAAAAAACAGGTGAACTTACCTCGATGAAAGAGGAGGACAGGCAGCAAGAGATTATCACTCAACAAGAACGTATCAAGCTCTTCTGTGATCAATAACCTTAATGTGGCTGAAAAATAAAACAGACCCAAATGAGTCTGTTTTATTTTACATCATGACATCTAAGGTTACTTATTGGCTAAAAACCAATTTACCTTCCAAACAATTAACATTAATAGGCTTACCAGGTACTAGACTTTCACTTAAAATACGTTGAGCTAAGGGGTTTTCTACCTCTTGTTGTAATGCTCGCTTCAGTGGTCTGGCACCATAGACAGGATCGAAACCTGCTCTAGCAATAAAAGCTAACGCCTCATCACTTAAACTCAATTCATAATCTTTCTCTTCAAGACGCTTCTTTAGAGATTCAATTTGAATTGAAGCGATATGCTCAATATCTTTCTCACCTAATGGATGGAACACGACCATCTCATCTATCCGGTTAAGAAATTCAGGCCTAAAGCTATGAATCACGACGTTCATCACCTCAGATTTCATCTCTTCATAGGATAAACTTATGAACTGTTCCTGAATGATATCTGAACCTAAATTAGAGGTCATTATCACCACAGTATTCCTAAAGTCGACCGTTCTCCCTTGACCATCAGTTAGACGACCATCATCAAGCACCTGCAGTAAAATGTTAAAGACATCAGGATGGGCTTTTTCTACTTCATCAAGCAAGATCACCGAATATGGTTTTCTTCTTATCGCTTCGGTCAGATATCCTCCCTCTTCATAGCCTACATATCCAGGAGGAGCACCAAGCAGACGCGCAACTGAATGCTTCTCCATAAACTCAGACATGTCGATACGTACTAATGCCGCTTCAGTATCAAAAAGAAATTTAGCCAAGGATTTGCATAACTCTGTTTTTCCTACACCTGTAGGACCTAAAAACAAAAATGAACCTATTGGACGATCAGGATCTGACAGACCAGCACGACTACGCCTAATCGCATTTGACACTGCATCAACGGCTTCGTTTTGCCCTATCACTTGAGTATGAAGAGCATCCTCCATATGTAAGAGTTTCTCTCTTTCTCCTTCAAGCATCTTAGAAACAGGGATCCCAGTTGCACGGGATAGCACTTCCGCTATTTCAACTTCCGTGACTTTATTCCTTAACAAAGTCATATCTTGCATTTCGGCTTGAGATGCCAAATCCAATTGCTTTTCTAGTTCTGGAATACGGCCATACTGTAATTCAGACATACGAGTCAGATCGCTTGCTCGTCGGGCAACCTCCAGATCTAATCGAGCTTGTTCAAGATCCGATTTAATATGTTGAGTTCCGGCCAAAGCGGCTTTCTCTGTTCGCCAAATTTCATTTAACTCTAACGCTTTAGTCTCGACACTTTTTAACTCTTTTCGTATAGTCAAAAGCCGACGAAGACTTGCTTCGTCCGTTTCTTTAGAAAGCGCTTGTTCTTCAAGTTTAAGCTGAATCGCGCGGCGATCTAACTTATCTAATAGTTCGGGTTTCGAATCCATCTGAATGCGAATACTCGATGCAGCCTCATCGATTAGGTCTATTGCTTTATCTGGTAGCTTTCGATCTGAGACATAACGATTTGACATACTAGCTGCAGCAACAATTGCAGGATCGGTGATCTCTACATGATGGTGTAACTCATAGCGCTCTTTAAGCCCACGTAAAATGGCGATAGTGTCTTCCACATTAGGTTCTTCAACTAACACCTTTTGGAAGCGTCGTTCCAACGCTGCATCTTTTTCTATGTATTTGCGATACTCATCTAGAGTCGTTGCCCCAACGCAATGAAGATCTCCTCTTGCTAAGGCAGGTTTAAGCATATTGCCCGCATCCATGGCACCATCACCTTTACCGGCACCGACCATAGTATGAAGCTCGTCAATAAAGAGAATCACTTGTCCCTCTTCCTGAGACAATTCATTAAGTACCGCTTTTAAACGCTCCTCAAATTCACCGCGATATTTTGCACCAGCAACCAATGCCCCCATATCTAATGAAAGTACACGCTTATTCTTAATCCCTTCAGGAACCTCACCATTAATGATTCTTTGGGCTAATCCCTCAACAATTGCCGTTTTACCTACACCAGGTTCACCGATTAATACCGGATTATTCTTGCTTCTACGTTGTAAAACCTGGATAGTTCGACGGATCTCGTCATCACGGCCAATAACCGGATCGAGTTTTCCCTGTTCGGCACGCTCCGTAAGATCAACCGTGAATTTTTTGAGCGCCTGACGTTGATCTTCCGCATTGGGATCATCAATATTTTTTCCTGCACGTATCTGCTTGATCGTTTGCTCCATCAAGTCTTTGGTCGCACCTGACTTTTTCAGGTTCTGTGCAAGCGTGTCATTCCCTTCGAGAGCTGCGAGTATAAATAACTCACTAGAAATATATTTATCTTTGCGTTTCTGGGAAAGTTTGTCACATAAGTTCAATAAGCGGATCAGAGACTGCGATAACTGAACATCGCCTCCAGTGCCCTCTACCTTAGGTAAACGTTCTAACTCTTGGCTAACTAAAGAACGTAGCGAACTAACATTCATACCCGCTTGGGTTAATAGTGAATGAATCGAACCATTATCTTGATTTAATAAGGCCATCATTAGATGAATGGGTTCAATAAATTGGTGATCACGGCCTAGCGCTAATGATTGTGCATCGGAAATTGCAGTTTGAAATTTATTAGTCATACGATCGAGTCGCATACAGCCTCCACAAACAAATTTAACATACCTGAATAACTAAAATATGGGGGATATTAAGGGTTTTTCAAGGTATAAGGTAATCTTTCTGTGAAAGAAATTATAGTATTTATGACAACCAAATATATGAAGCCATTCGACCAGTAGTTTTATCTCTTCGATAGGAGAAATATTCATCCGGATGGTTGAAAGTACAAATATCGGATTGATAGACCTCGGTCACACCCGCGAGTGTTAAACGAAGTTTTGCCAGCCCCTGAAGATCGGCAAAATATTTATCCTCAGCGGACATCTCGCCCTCTAGACAAGATATGGGGAGCAATTTTTTAATAAAATATTGTTCCGACTCTACATGTCGAGATAAAAATAATGCCCTCACCTCTGCACCGACCTCAAACTGTTCAGGACCTATTGCCGGACCGAGATAAGCAATTAATCGACTATTTTTAACATCAAATGTCCCTAAAGCAACTTCAATAATACCGTCGCACAAACCTTTCCATCCAGCATGCACTGCACACACTTGTGTACCAGCTTGATCACATAATAAAATAGGCAAGCAATCTGCCGTCATCACCACACAGACTTGTTCAAGGGAATCAGTATAACTAGCATCGGCATTTTGAACCGTGCGATTATCGGCTTTTACCACATCAGTACTGTGGATCTGGTTTAACCAAGCGGCTGATACAGGGAGTTGTAAGCGCTCTTGAACAAGCACTCGATTTGCCAACACATCATCAATGACATCCCCCACATGCAAACCTAAGTTTAAACTTGCATAGGGAGCACTACTTACACCATCACGGCGGGTAGTAAATGCGATATTAACGCCATTGGGAATGTGCCAGCCTTTATCTTTCATTACGTTTATCTTAAGTATAAATCTTGCTCACTTACTAAAAACCTTGAAAGATAAAGCTCAAACATTTAAACAATGACAGGATTATCTTCAGTATCTTTTCTCAAGGCTCTGGTTAAAGTAACCATATCCTCAGGTACTGGAGCTTGCCAACTCATTATTTCAAATGTATACGGGTGCGCCAATTCAAGCCTGATTGCATGCAAAGCTTGACGTTTAAAGCCCATATAGATTTCAAAAAATTCAGGTGTAATACCTTTAGGCGGGCGAGGACGACCACCGTATACTGGATCGCCGACTAAGGTATGACCAATATGAGCCATATGCACACGAATTTGGTGAGTACGACCCGATTCAAGACGTAATCTTAAACGGGTATGAGCTCTGAATTTTTCAGCAACACGATAATGTGTCATAGCAGGCTTACCGTTATGCACGACAGCCATATGAGTACGCTTGGTTGGATGACGATCGATAGGTTCATCGATTGTGCCACCTGCAATAATAGAGCCTAAAACAATAGCCTCATATTCACGCGTGATCTCACGAGCTTGTAGTGCAGAAACCAGATGAGTCTGAGCTTCTACCGTTTTAGCCACAACCATTAGACCTGTCGTATCTTTGTCCAAACGATGCACGATACCAGCACGGGGAACGAGTTCAATTCCTGGGCTATGATGCAGCAAGGCATTCATTAAGGTGCCATCTTGGTTACCTGCGCCAGGATGGACGACTAGACCTGCTTGCTTATTAATCACGATGATATGATCATCTTCATAAACAATATCTAAGTCGATCGCCTGAGCCTTAGCTGCAGTTTCTTCTTGGAGTGTCGCTTCAACAGCAATTTCTTGCCCTTCAAGCACTTTTTCTCTTGGCTTAGTTGAAGTAACGCCATCAATGTAAACCCAACCTGATTGGATCCACTCTTTGATGCGTGTGCGCGAATAATCAGGGTACAATTCAGCCAAAGTTTGATCCAATCTTTGGCCTGTTTGTGTTGCTGTAATCTCGCTTTTTAGATTAATCTCTAGTGTCATAGGAACCGTACCCGCTTTTCGGGGTCATAAAAAGTGTGTAATCTGTTACAATCGAATTGTTTCTATTTTATCTTGAAATGGAAAAATTCCTAACTATAACTTTAAAAGAATCGAATTTAAGTATGCATAATTTTGTTAAAGGCGCCTTAATAGGCCTGTTTTCACTGGCCATAACCGCCTGTAGTAGTAACCAAGAAGATCAGCTGAAGACTAGCAAAACCTCTCCAGACGTACTGTATTCACAAGCAAGAACCTCTATGGAGCTAGGTAATTACAGCAAAGCGGTACGATCTTTAGAAGCATTAGACTCCCGCTATCCGTTTGGCCCACATAAAACTCAAGTGCAACTCGACCTCATCTACGCCTATTATAAGCTAGATGACCCCGCTTCGGGTATAGCTAATATAGATCGCTTTATCAGACTCAACCCAACACATAAAAATATCGACTATGTTTACTACATGCGTGGCTTAGTCAACATGCAATCTGATAACTATATGTTCCATGATATGTTGAACATTGATAGAACTGATCGTGACCCTAAGGTTGCTCAAGATGCATTTAAAGACTTCAACCGCTTAATCAAATCATACCCGAATAGTAAATATGCTCCAGATGCGGCAAAACGCATGCAGCAGTTGAAAAACCGTTTGGCTAAATATTCAATCACTGTGGCCGAATACTATATCAAAATGAATGCTTGGAGCGCTGCTGCAATAAGAGCCCAATCGGTAATGGAAACTTACCCTGGTACTCCATCAACAGAACGAGCATTAGAGATAATGTCAGTAGCTTATGGTGAACTAGGGCAGACGAAGCTAAAAGAAAATGTCTTATCAGTAATGAAAGTCAATTTCCCAGAAAACTCAACACTTTCAAACTAGATGTTAGATGATTGATTTAAAAGCTCCGATGTTCGGGGCTTTTTTATCTGGAACATTTATGAAGATCGGTCATGGACCGTTAATCGTTTTCAGCGTCTTCCTGATTCGACTTGTATCATTTGACACCACTTAGTGCGAAAGGTGTGCAATCAGTAGATAAATAACGATTATTAAAAAAAACTTGTTGACTCAAAAGCGCAAAAGCTTTTTAATGCACCCCGTTGCCCGAATAGCTCAGTCGGTAGAGCAGAGGATTGAAAATCCTCGTGTCCCTGGTTCGATTCCGGGTTCGGGCACCAATTTTCTACTTAAAATAAAGTTTGATTAGCACTCCGAACATTTTCTCAGTTGTACCTCTTAATTTAAACTACTGTTAATTTCATATTCTATTTCACTCTACCAATTTTAATTCTTCCTCCTTGTTGTATTCCAGCTTGCTCTGATTCCGTCCTGATGTTTTAGCCTCATAAAGCTGTATATCCGCATGATCTATCATCATCTCCCACGTCATCTCTGAAAATGAGGGATGAAACCTCTCATACAAACTACCTCCTATACTTATCGTCACTCTTTTGCCATGAGATCCTTTAGGATGATACAAATTTAGCGCCCACACTTGCTTTAACATTCTTTTAGACAACAACTCCATCTGTGCAATATTGTCGCCATGGATCACCACACAAAACTCCTCGCCACCATAACGAGTCAGTAACTCGCCTCTGCGTCGACACTCTAGAAGTAAAGTTTGTGCTACCGTCAAAATAGCTTTGTCTCCAGCCAAATGACCTTGCGTGTCGTTATAAGCTTTGAAATTATCAATATCGATCATCAAGAAACCTATCATCCCTTTTCCTTCACGCCACTGTTCATAAGCCCTTTGGGCGAATATTTCTAAACTTCGGCGGTTAGCCACACCTGTTAACGAATCTTTATAAGACAAAGATTCAAGATAATTCTGGTGTCGTTCTAACTTCTCAACCACCTGATTAAACGAAACTGACAATTTCGTGATCTCGTCGATATGCCACTTGGTTTTCATTTTGATCAACTTGCCACTTTCTGCCATCTTCACCAGCACACGGTTAGCAGTTCGGAGCGGTTTCAATACCATAATTGAGATAGGGATTATCGTACCTAGAGAGACCATGAACAATATACAAAATAGCATTGCAGATTCAGGGGTAAATAGTGAGGGGGTCAGGTTCTTATCATGAGTCACGGATATTTTTAACGCAGGCGTTGCAAACACATCATTAACTAACCACATATGTTGCGGTGACAAAGAATCAATGGTAGGCACATTATTAAAGGTTTCAAGGCCATCATATTTATTGCTGGGATCTAATTTATCCAAACTAAAATTAACCAAACTTAGCTGCTGAATCTCCTCTGTCAGTTTGTTGTTTATCACCCTTACCATCAGTAGACTTCCTACAACGATCCCCCTTTCATCGGACGGTAATACTGATGTATTACTGAAGTAAACAACGGTTCCACCAAGGTTTATCAGTCCATTTCGAGTTGTTGGTGTCTCTTGTTCTATGGATTTTCTATCAGGCAGAACTAAGCCTATCCAATCTCTATTTTGTTGCGGAAAGGTTTGAGGAAGTAGGCGTTCATCGCTGCTGTAATGCCACAACAGCCTCCCATCTAAATCAAAAAGATAGGCACCATCTATATTAGCTGCTTCAAAGGTATTATTGTTCAAGCTCGATAAGCTAAAATCTGGGTCTCTTAGCGTAACGAAATCAACCATCTCATCCCAGACGGCATAGTCGTAGCACAACACTTCTAAATTCCGTTGTGCAAACTTAATTCCCATCTGAACGGCAAGTAACTCTTTTTCTTGCTGAGCACGAATTTCAGATTCGATCGCTGGTAGATAAGCAAAATAGTACAGCACACTTGTCAGTGAAAGCGAGACCAAGAGTAAGGCTAAACCCAGAACGTTTAAAAAATGGTTTAATTTCATCAATCATACCCATCTATTCACCTCCTTAAGCTTAGCCTACTCATACAAGTTAGATCTTAAATAAGCTCACAGCGTTATGTAGTAAATCAGCACTCGCCTTAACCTCTTCAGAAGCTCGTGCATTATCATCTGCTGATGTTGCCGACTCCTGGGCAATATCGCGGATGATAACCACATTTTTACTGACCTCTGAAGCCACCATACTTTGCTCCTCAATTGCAGCTGCTATCTGCGTACTCATATCCATAATATTGGTCACATCTAAGTTAATCTGTTGCAATAGAGTTCCAGCCGAAGCTGCTTGCTCAGCACTTTCACCTCCCTGCCTTTCAGTTGTTGTCATTAACTCTACAATGGAGCGGGTTCTAGATTGTAAGGTCTCAATAATACTAGCGATCACTTCCGTCGACTCTTGTGTTCTCATTGCCAGATTACGCACTTCATCAGCAACAACAGCAAAGCCCCTTCCCTGCTCACCAGCTCGAGCTGCTTCAATTGCGGCATTAAGAGCAAGTAAATTTGTTTGATCAGCGATTCCACGAATGACGTCCAAAACACTGCCAATCGTCTTACTGTCTTGCTCTAATTCACCAACAACTTTCGACGAGCTATTAAGTTGCTCTACTAAACATTGAATCTTCTCAATCGTCTGCTCTACACTCCTTTGACCTTTAAGCGCATTATTATAAGTATTACTTGCGCGCTCAGCAGCCAATTCAGTATTCTTTGCAATCTCATCGATGGTAGCCCCCATCTCTGTAATCGCTGTAGCGACCATATCTGTTTCATTTAGTTGTTGCCCAACACCTTCAGAAGCTTTTACTGCATTTAAAGAAATTCAGAACAGGAGTGGGTCATGCTATTAACTGACTCAATAACCTCTTCAATTAACCGTTGAAAACTATCCAACATTGTATTGAAATGTTTTGCCACTTGGCTGATTTCGTCATCTGCACCTGTATCACAACGGATTGTAAGATCTTTATTTCTCTCAATTTCTGAGATCGCCATTGTGAGACGAGTAACGGGTTCCATGATGCTACGGATAATGAAGATAGTAAAACCGATCAAAATGATTGTTATAATACTGAAAAGGACAAAACCTAAGGTAATTGAAGACTGTTCAGAATCTGCAATCGCTGTTAATGATTGTTTTTTTAATGTGACTAAGCTCGAATTCGCTGATGCAATGGCATCACCAAGCTTTCCCATTTGACCGTCATTATGAGTTAAGCCTAAGATTTGATCCTTAGACACTAATAAGGCGAAATTCTTCTGGTAACTTGACACTAATTCGGACAATTCATCTTTAGCTGAACTGTCGATATCAGAATGAGTTAAACCCTGCTGAAACTTCTCAATGTTGCCATTAAACTTTTCGACATAATTCATGCTTCGACGCAGCATAAAATCTTTCTCATTACGCCTAAGCTGCAGCATTATCACCATTAATTCTGGCTGTTTATACTCTTTAACTAAGGTTTCGACATTGTGAACCGCTTGCCTTAATGCCCCATACAAGCCGGTTTTAGGGGTTAAACCTATCTCTTGTTGAAGTGCAACAACACGCTGAAATGAATCCTGATAAAACTGTATATTGTTTTCAAAACCATCAAGCTCGACAGCAGGGATAACATTTGATTCAAAGATATCCCTAAGAGACTCTACTTCTGAATTTATCTCATCAGCACTTCTGCGATGCTTATCAAGGTAAGCAAGGTCTAAGCGGAAAAAAAATCTTTTTCATCCTTTCTTAGACTCAACACCTCTTTCTCCAGCTTAAGAACCCCTAGTGCGGCAAGTGATAACTCTTGCTGTATTCCACTGGAATATCGCTGTAATGAGAACATTGCCACTAACGCTACAATCGATACTGCAGCGCTGAGCATTAATTTATGACGGATGAGCATATTTAGATCCCTAGAATTCAAGCAAACTATAAAAAATAGTTAAAAATTTACACTATGATAAAATGAACACGGCCACATTAAATGCGACTCTTTATTTACCTCGGCTATCGACCGTCAGGTTAACATTATTAATCCAACTTTAAACGTAAAGGCAGTGTTAAATACCGTTCTAAGCAACCCCAATCAAGCACTTTCACTGCTCATCCATCCCCTTTTATTGAGAGATATTTATATAAACACTTATTTGGTATACAATATCCCTAAAAAGGGGTGAGTATGATAGTCATTGATGCAGCAGCTGTACATAACACACTTAACTTTCCAGAGTTAATATCTGAACTTAGAGATGCTTTTTCAAAGCCTGCTGGAATGCCACAAAGACAAGTATTTAACCTAGATGAAGCGAATTCACATAGTGATGCATTTGCGATATTGCCTTCATGGAATAACAAAACCATCGCAGTAAAAGCCTTTACCTATTTCCCTGAAAATCCAATGGAAAATCCAGAACTGGAAAGTCTATATTCTAAGATCATGATTTTTGATCGTAAAACGGGAGTGCCTCAAGCTTTAGTCGATGGCACCAGTATCACTTACTGGCGCACAGCCGCTATATCAGCGCTTGGAAGTGATTTCCTCGCTAAAAAAGATGCCCGTACTCTCTTAGTTTGCGGAACTGGCAGACTTTCCTCATATATGGCGCTAGCCCATGCCGGTGTTCGCCCCATCACGAAAATCTACATTTGGGGACGTGATATTGAAAAAGCAAAAAAGACAGTAGAGAAAATAAAAAAAGTCCGCTCAGACATCCTAGTCACTGTATGCCAAAGCCTAAAAGAGATTGTGCCAATTGCCGATATCATTAGCTGCGCCACTGGCTCTGCAGAACCTTTATTTAACAGTGATTGGGTCAAACCTGGCACACACACAGACTTTGTCGGCAACCACAATCATGATCGACGGGAATGTGACAGTCAGCTCATCTTAAAATCGGCGGTGTATGTAGATTCAAAAATCAATGTTTTCGCTGAAGCCGGAGAGATCTTAATCCCGATCTCTGAAGGTCTATATAAATTGGACTCAGTGAAAGGCGAGCTAGCACAACTTTGCAAAGGAGAGATAACGGGACGCACGGACGATCAAGAGATCACCGTTTTTAAAACTGTAGGTACTGCGCTAGCAGATCTTGTGGGCGCACAATTAGTCTATTCTCGTATTCAATTAACATTATAAACTCACCTAAATAAAGGGAGAATCCCTCCCTTTATTTCATCTAATCATTCCCTTCACTTACACGCTTCAATGTTATACCTTTGTTCTTTTTTATGAACGTCATTCAAACCTTTTACCCTCTTGGCTATGTCTAATCATTATCTAAGAAAAATAAACACAAGGAACTGAGTGTGAGTGCACAAGTAGGGTTCATCAAACCTTGTGAGATCCCCGAATCGGAACTGATAGAACAAGCTAAACAAGGTGACAGAAATGCCTTCAAGCAGCTCTATCTTAACCATCATAAGCGAGTATACGGGATCTGTTACAGGCTCTGTGGACAAACCTTTTTAGCTGAAGAAGCGACTCAAGATACATTTGTTCGCTTATGGCAAAAGTTGCCTCTATTTAGAGGAGATAGCCAGTTCTCCATTTGGCTGCACAGCATGACTGTTAACCAAGCCTTAAGCAGTATAAAGAAACATAAACGCTTTTGGACACGGTTTATCTCCCTAACTGATCACACTGAAATTGATGAAACTGAGATGGAATATGCTGAATTAGACAAATTACTGCTGAGATTACCTGAGCGTGCCAGAATTGTTTTTGTTTTGTTTGCCATTGAAGGTTATCAGCATAATGAAATAGCACTACAATTGAACATAGCGCAAGGCACCAGTAAGGCTCAATATCATAGAGCAAGAAAACTACTGCAGGAGATGATGTCATGAATAATAGCAATAAACGACTTGATAATATGATATCAAACTTACCTGAAAACCTGACTCCAGAGTCTGATCTTTGGGGAGCGATAGAGAAACAGCTCGACGCTCTAGAGACTAAGCGTATAAACCATTGGCGTACGTTAGCCGTCGCCAGCGTTATCGCACTCTCCTTACTTATCAGTCAACAACTGTTTTATCCCATCCATGTCATTCCTGATGCTAATCAAACCCTGTTGGCGAGCATTGAAGATATTCAGATGCAACATGCCAACCAAATTGCTGAACTGCAGTTGCTAGGAAAAAAGGTGAATTGGCAATCGAGTCCGTTTAGCTCACCAGTAGAGACCGGAATAAAACAGCTCAGAGAAGCCGCAACACTGATTTACCAATCACTAAAACTCAACCCAACAGATCAGCAACTCTGGCAGTTGTGGTTATGGACACATTCCAGAGAAATTGAGCTAATGACACAAGCTCAATCTCTTCCCTTAATACAGGATCAAAATGGAGTAATAATATGAAGATGAAAAGCCTAACACACTGCCTGCTACTGCCGCTTATCTTGGCGAGTCAACTTGTACTTGCTGCTGAGTCTATCGATAAACAGCTCAAGGTAGATGATAACCTTAAACTCTATATCAAGGTATTAAGAGGTGATGTCACAATCCGAAGTTGGGATAAACAAGAAGTCAGTATTCGTGGCAAATTAGATGAGCTCAGTGAAGGTTTTGTCGTCGACCATCAAGGTAACAAGTTAACCCTAGAAGATAAAATGCCCCGCCAGTTTAACGGTAAAAACAAAGAGGGTTCATCATTAATTTTTATGGTTCCAAAATCACTCAACTTAACCGTAAAAGGCTTATCGGCTGACTATCAAGTGAGCAAAATTCAAGGTGATATCTTTGTCAATTCCATCAGTGGCAATATTAACCTTGATGATTTAAAAAAGCAGGTGCACACCAAAACGGTCTCGGGCAACATTAACGCCTCAGCACTCAATGGCAAAATCAAATTAGCAACGGTGTCAGGAAAAATAAAAGACAATAACAGTAAAGGAGAGATAAGCTACAAGCTTGTCAGCGGTGAATTAAATGCTAACTCATCCGCACAGGATGTATCTATTGAACTTGTATCCGGTGATGCCGATATCAAGCTAACAGATCTACAATCGCTTCAGGTTAGAACCGTCAGCGGTGATATCGAACTATCTTTAGATTCTCTTACTTCTAAAGCAAGCTTAAACAGTGTCAGCGGTGATATCGACTTAACGTTAACTCAGGATATAAATGCCAGTTTCAAGATCAATGGTGGTCCTGGCGGTAAAATTATTAATCAGTTAACTTCGGATAAGCCCAGTAAAGAGAAATACTCTCCCACCTCATATCTTAAATTTAAGATGGGTGATGCCCAAGCTGATATCGATATATCAACCATCAGCGGCACAATTAAGTTGTCTAACTAAGCGTTATTAATCAATTTTATTTTATATAATACCAATAAGTATAAAGATTTGATCGCTCAGCGAGAGTTTAGAGGTCCTGAGGCAAGGCAACGAGTGAGAAGCATAGTTATTCTACGGTCAAGCTCGTTAACACAGCATCAGAACCGCTAAAACTCGCCTGTAAGGAGTGTTTTTGGCTGCCTACTTCTGCGTTGGATGAACTCATAAGAGAACAACCATTATGTCATCCATTCGCCTTGAATTAGTTTGCCAAAAAACACTCTGAGTAGATCAACTTCTTATACTGATTGGTATATAAACGGCTCTCAAAATGAGAGCCGTTTATCGTTAATACAGATTAAATCTTAGTGTTATTTAACTGATTTCATTTCAGCATCCGTCAAATAACGCCACTCACCGGGAGCGAGTGCTGGATCCAACTCTATTTCACCAACACTTTCACGGTGCAATTTAGTTACACTATTCCCAACCGAAGCCAGCATACGCTTCACCTGATGATACTTGCCTTCGGTGATAGTTAGGCGCGCTTGATGGGAGCCTAAAATCTCCAATATTGCAGGTTTAGTCAACCCGTCTTCATTGTTCAACTGTAGACCCGTAGCAAACTCTTCGATTAACAAAGGGTTCAAAGCTTCAGCCGTCTCAAGCAGATAACGCTTACCGCACTCTTTCTTCGGCGAAGTGATCTTATGTGACCACTGACCATCAGTTGTAATTAACACTAAACCGGTAGTGTCCACATCAAGCCTGCCTGCAATATGCAGATCTTCAGCACGGATAACATCAATCAAACCAATCACTGATGGGTGAATTTCGTCAACCGTCGAACAGATTGTGTCCACTGGCTTATTGAGCATAATAAAACGCGGACCAATAATCGACAGTGGTTCCCCATCTAGACAAATGGTTAGCCCATCCGTCACTTTAAAACCAGAGGTTTTAACTATCTCTCCATTGCAGGTAACACCACCACGGTGCAGGGCTTTCTTTGCAGAAACACGAGAGTGTGAAGTTGATTCACAAATAAATTTATCTAAACGCACAGGAGAAACTCAGCTTATATAACAATGGTCGACATTATGAGGCTAGCGCCGTCAAAGGGCAAAGTTTTGCTTGAATCGGTAATAGAGTAAGAGGTATGGTGCCAAACTATTCCGTAGGAGAATATAAATGGATCAACCACCTAGCATGATTAACATCGCTGAATTTGAAAAGATGATTTCGGGTCAAGAATATCATTGCCTCGACGCAAAGCTCAGCCAATTTAGGCAACAACAGCAAGTTCGTAATCGACAAATGAATCTCAATGGCAAAATCGATTCACAACTCCTGCCCAATATTGCCAACACTGCCTGTATTATTCTGCCCTGCTATATCAGTTACGGCGTCAATATCTCACTTGGAGAGCAAGTATTTATTAATGCCAATGCCACCTTACAAGATAATGCCCCTATTTATATCGGTCAACAAACCATGATTGGTCCCAATGCACAGCTTTATACTGCGAGTCACCCACTCGACGCCACACAGCGCTGCAGCGGATTTGAAGTCGCAAAAGCGATATACATTGGCCAAAGAGTATGGATTGGAGGTGGTGCGATTATTTTACCTGGCGTACGAATTGGCGATGAAGCGGTTATCGGTGCTGGCGCAGTGGTCACCAAAGACGTTAGCGAAAAACATGTCGTAGCTGGTAACCCAGCCAAAGTAATAAAAGTCTTATGACGGTATTATTTCTCGCTACAGATAAACATAATAACACTTAAGGAAACCTTTTCTTACACATGAAGCTGATTGAAACCCCACCATCTTCCCCCCTCCCCTTGTTTACATTCCTCCAATAGCCTTAACATGTGTACCACTATGCAAAGTTGCGATTGATAGATAACAAAAATGACCCTATATGGGCAAACTGCAGATTAAAAGGAAAACAAATGAAAAAAGCACTCGTTGGGGGACTTTGTGCCTCACTCATTGTAGGACTTACTGCCTGCTATAATGAAAAAGTTGAAGTGAAAACTCCCGATACCAGCAAAACAGAAACGGCGGCAGCAGTATCTAAAGCCCTAGGCTCAGGCATAGATTTCGCTCATTTCGACAAGTCTGTTCGTCCTCAAGATGACTTCTATAACTATGTAAACGGCACCTGGCTTAAGAACACCGAGATCCCAAGTGACAGAACTAGCACAGGTGCCTTTTACGATCTACGTGAAAAATCTCGTGACGATATAAAAGCCATTATCGAAGAAGTCGCTGCTACGACTGATTTAATTGTCGGCACTGACGAACAAAAAGTTGCAGATCTTTACCGTTCATTTATGGATACTGACACACTAAACAAACTAGGGACTGCACCAATCCAAGCTGAGTTAGATAAGATTGCCGCTCTAAAAACGAAAGAAGAGCTGGTGAGCTACTTTGCCCACAGCCAAATTATCGGTGGTGGAACACCACTGGCTTTCTATATCGATGTTGATGCCAAAGATTCAAGCCGTTACGCTACCCACCTGTGGCAATATGGTTTAAGCCTGCCGGAAAAAGATTACTACTTTAATGAAGGCGAACGCTTCGTCAATATTCGTAAAGCCTATGTCGAGCATATCGAAAAAATGTTCACTTTAGCAGACTTTAATGATCCAAAAGCCAGTGCCGAGCAGATTCTGGCTCTGGAAACAGCCATCGCCAGCAAACACTGGGACGTGGTTGAAACTCGTGATAGCACTAAAACCTATAACAAAATGACAATTAAAGAGCTTACCGCTCTAGCACCTGATATCGACTGGACAGGCTATTTAACCACTCTAGGCGTTGCAACACAGCCAGATATCATCGTCAATCAACCCAGCTTTATTGAGGGCTTCAATGAAGTCTTAAAAGCGAATGAACTTGCAGCTTGGCAGACCTACATGAAGTGGCAGTTACTGACTCATTTCGCTGGCGAAATGACGGCCGAACTTGATAATGAAAACTTCGAGTTTTTCTCTAAAACCCTCAATGGACAGCAAGAGCAGCAACCTCGCTGGAAACGTGGTGTAAGCACGGTCAATAGTGTGTTAGGTGAAGTCGTAGGCAAGGTCTACGTTAAACGTCACTTTACTCCTGAAGCTAAGGCACGTATGCAGACCTTAGTTGAAAATTTACGTGGCGCTTACGGCGAAAGTATAGACGGCCTGACTTGGATGAGTGCAGACACTAAAGTGGCTGCCAGAGATAAATTGGCTAAGTTTGATCCCAAAATAGGTTATCCGGACAGGTGGGAAGATTACGATAAACTCACCATCAAGGCCGATGAGCTGATTGGTAACAATATTCGTGCTAACGAACTTGGACACGAAAAAGAGCTGGCAAAACTTGCAGGTCCTATTCGTAAGTGGGAGTGGCATATGACACCACAAACCGTTAATGCTTACTACAACCCAACCATGAATGAAATTGTTTTCCCAGCGGCTATTTTGCAACCTCCTTTCTTCAACATGGAAGCGGATGATGCGGTCAATTATGGTGGTATTGGTGCGGTGATCGGACACGAAATGGGCCATGGTTTTGACGACCAAGGTGCTAAATTTGACGGCGAAGGCAACATGCGTGATTGGTGGACTGAAAACGATCTATCAGAATTTGCAGCTCGTGGTAAAGCACTTGTAGATCAGTATAATGGCTATGCTGTATTTGATGACTTAAATGTAAATGGTGAGCTAACACTGGGCGAAAACATTGGTGATCTCTCCGGGGTGACTATCGCTTACAAGGCTTATAAAAAGTCACTCAACGGCAAAGAGGCACCCGTTATCGATGGTTTAACTGGTGATGAGCGTTTCTTCATCGGTTTCACTCAGATCTGGCGCGCCAAGATCAAAGAGGAATCAATGCGTAATCGCGTAGCAACAGATCCACATTCACCAGCGAAGTTCCGCTCACTAGGCGCCCTGTCGAACATGCCTCAGTTCTATACCACCTTCGACCTAAAAGAAGATGATGCAATGTACATAGCTCCTGAAAATCGCGTAAAGATCTGGTAATACAAATTTATACCAATCAGCATAAAGATGTGATCGCTCAGCGAGAATTTAGCGCTTCTGAGGCAAGGCAACGAGTGAAGAACATAGTTGTTCTACGTTTAAGCTCGTTAACATCGCATCGGACGCGCTAAAACACGCCTGTAAGGAGTGTTTTTGGCTGCCTACTTCTGCGTTAAATGAACTCACAAGGGAATAACCATTCTGTCATCCATTCGCCTTGAATTAGTTTGCCAAAAAACGCTCTGAGTAGATCACTTTCTTATACTGACTGGTATTACACCTTTATCTTTTAAAAGAGCGCTATATGCGCTCTTTTTTGTTGAAAAATAGGAGTAATCTAACCTTAATAGGTACAAGAAAATGGTCGATACTATCTCTTTCCAGTGGTTGGTATTGTCCATGAACAAAGTTTAATTTTTCATTCAGCAAAGATTAAGGAAATCACATATACATTGTTACTTGAAACATTCGCATTCTTAACCAGTTTTGAGGTCCGTAATATGTTTATGAACAGTATGAACAAACTATTTAGAACATTTTTTATCTTTCTTCTGCTCCTTTCTACCCGTACCGGTTTTGCTGCAACTCATGAATTTCAAAACCAAGTCAAAGAGAAAAGTGATAACTATGCAGCTAGGCAATCACTGCCCAAAAATCTCACTGGTCTAAACTCCATCTCAAGTCTTCAGCATCATACTCCCAGACAGACAAGTAGTGATCTGGAGACCCTATACTCTCAAGCTCAACCCGCTCAGAATGAACTCAATATCCTCATAGAACAGATAATAAAGAATACTGTCCTCACTGCTTCACTGCCTCAGATAAAGACTTTTGAGCGAGCCCATAATAAGGTCACCACAAAGTTTAATGGTGACGCTAGCCAGATAACAGACCTAGCCAGAGCCAGTATTGTCGCCCATAACATTCACGATCTCATGCAGGCATACCAGACTCTCAGTGAACAGACAGAGGTTATCCAAGTCAAAAACCGCTTCGCTTCACCAAAAGAGTCTGGCTACCGAGATCTTAATGCGTTGATTAAGCTGCCCCAAACAGGAATGATTGTCGAAGTTCAACTCCACCTCAATGAAATAGCTAAAATCAAAAGTGGCTCAGAGCATCAAAATTATCAAGAGGTACAAGGGATCGAAGCGCTTGCGAGCAGTGAAAACAGAAACTTACTTGATGCAGAAACCGCAAGGATTGTTCAGTTACGTCAGAGTTCTCACAAGCAATATCATAAGGCTTGGTTGAACTATAAGCGCATTGATAATGCAGGTGTGCTCCAAGCTGCGGCCTAACTAACAAATTCACTCGATTCGGGATATACTCCCATTTCACTGATAGCTAACTAGCGAAGAGACAATGCACGACATCATAGAGCAACTACAGGAAATGAGTGAAACCGTTCCTATTCCTTTAGAACTTCCAACATTCGATCAGCTCGTCATGGCCGAAGAGGAAATTTTAATGCCTCTACCCGGAGAGTTAAAACAGTATCTGCTCTACGCCAGTGATGTTATCTATGGTTCGCTAGAACCTGTTACTGTCAGCGATCCAAACTCCCATACTTTTCTTCCTGAAGTCACTGCATACGCTTGGTCTATTGGCATGTCCCGTGAGTACGTTCCAATTTGTCAGCAGGGCAATAGCAACAACTTCTACTGTATTGATCAAGAAGGACAGGTGCTGTTATGGAACGAGAATGGAACCGAAAGTGAGTACTGGGAATCGTTGTGGGAATGGGTCGAACAAGTCTGGATGAAGAGTTAAGTTCAAATTAGAGTTTCTAGGCTTGGGTTCTAGGTTCTAGGTTCTAGGTTCTAGGTTCTAGGTTCTAGGTTCTAGGTTCTAGGTTCTAGGTTCTAGGTTCTAGGTTCTAGCATGTCAAGCGTTTATCTTTTCGCTTCAAACTAGCGAAAAGTCTATATATATTGGAAATACAATGTCAAAGAGTTCAGGCTTAAATGCCATTGAAATAAAGTACCTGCGTTTATCTTTAGGCCTCACTCCTGCGCAAGTTGGTGAGCTGAGTAAAGCAACTGAAGAGGATGTTATCGCATGGGAAGCGGGCGAGAAACCTGTATCTGGTTTAGCAGAAAAGAAGCTAATCGAAATCGATGAGACCATCGAGATGCAGGTACTTAATACGTGTGATGGTATCGAGGAACTATTCAAGCAGGAACCAAAGCGTAAGCTTAGCTTCGTGGTTTACCCAACTCAAGCGCTTTACGCACAATATAACCCTGAATTTTTAGGTGCTCTACCACTTACAGAGCTCTATAACACCTCAGCTTGGCGCATTAAGAAAGAGTGTCAACTTATCTTAGAGGTTGATGTCACTTTAGTGGCATTAGAAATTGAAAGTTATAAAGCCTACCGTGAAAAAGAGGGCTTGAAAGAGAGTCGTGAAAACCGAGCAAAATGGGCGGCAGCACAGCTTTAGTTTCGAGTTTCGAGTTTCGAGTTTCGAGTTTCGAAGAGCATAAACGAAAAAAGCATCTTTCATAGATGCTTTTTTCGTTTCTAACAGATGAGATTATAGTGAGAAAAGCTACTCGGCACCCGCCATCTCCTTTTCTAGCGCTTTGGTCATTGCTGGTCTGGATGTTACACGGTCACGATAAGCCGCTAACTTAGGCGGAATGTCTTGCTCGAACCGTGTTGCCCATAATAGAGTATGCCCTAATAATATGTCTGCTGCTGACAGCTTATCACCAAGCAAAAACTCACTATCAGGCAACCAGTTTTCAGCAATCGCAGCCGCCTTATCAAACTCCCATTTAGCCACGGCAAACATACTCTGCTGACGTAACTCCTCGGGCAGGGCAAACTTATGTTTACCTATGGTCCACAGTGGCTGCTCCAATTCACAGGTAATAAAACTCACCCATTGATGATGCAGCGCACTTGCATTGCTTCCCCTCTGAGGCAGCAAATTTCCATCACCATACTTTTCGGCAAGATACAGCACAATTGCTGCCGACTCAGTAATCACTAAATCATTTTCAACCAAGGCGGGTACCTTACCGCAGGGATTAATGGCCAGAAAAGCTTCGCTGCGACTATCGCCCTTAGCAAAGTTGATAAAATGGTATTGCCAATCGAGCCCTAACTCTTCAAGCATCCAAGATACGCGCAGTGAACGGCTACGAGGCACGCCATATAACTTAATCATTCTCACTCCTTCGACAATTAGCTTTTTATAAGTGTGTTGCCATTAAAGCAAAAAAAACGGCCCAAGTACGACCGTTTAGTATTTAGTTACAGTTTAAATTTTCAACAGATAAATTTAGAAGCTATAACTCGCTTGCAAGTATACGAAACGTCCCTGTCCACTGTGCACTGAAGTCACAAAGCCCATAAAGTCGTGATAAGAGAACGGTGGCTCTTCATCGAACAGGTTAGTCGCACCCAGTGTTAATACTGTATCGGGTAATCCATAATAGTTAACCGAAGCATCAACCGTCATCATGGCATCAATGTTGTCCATGCCCTCTTTTTGAACGACCTCTTTTTGATCAAATTCGCCAATATAATTCACACCCACATAGGACCTAAAATCACTGATGGTCCAATCAACGCCAGCAGTCCAACGTACTTTAGGTTGCTCAAATTCTCCCACTCGAATATTGGTCCTTTTCTCTCCAGGCTTATCAAGACTAGCTGGGCGTTTATCGTCGTACTTGAAAACATAGTTCAACATATAACTGAATTTAAACTCACCAGCATCGGTCTCTAGCAGATATTTTGCATCCAAATCTAAACCTGTGGTGACGAGATCGCCGATATTCTGAAATGAGTCATAGATGGTGACGACTTCACCGGGATCATTTGGAATGGTCGAAGGTAGACGCTCGACGACGCTAGGGTCATCACCATAGTTACTGAATACAAATTGGGTGTCTGAATCAATTATACTGTTAATATCATAGCTATAGTAATCAAGAGTAAAGTTAAATTCCTCGGTTACATTGTAGATCATACCTAAGTTATAGCTTGTGGACTCTTCCGGCCCTAAATCCGGATTACCCTCAAACACAGCAGTGTACTCTTGCGTCTCACAAGCCTTATTAATGTTCCCCACCGCTGCACAACGTATTGTATCCACAAGCCCTGGTGACTCATCGGTACGACCTAAACCCAGTTGAGCCAATGATGGCGCTCTAAATGCAGTGCCCCAAGAGCCTCTAAAGGAGAGATCTTCTGTGGCTGACCATAAGAGTGCCACTTTAGGATCGGTTGTTGTACCAAAATCACTGTAATTCTCATGACGAGCGGCTATCTGCAGCTCTAATGAGTCAAGAAGTGGCACACTTAATTCGACATAGAAAGCGGTGCTATCTCGCTCACCATTGGCCTGAGTCGCCTCAGTGCCAAATACTTCACCGCGCAAAAATTGATCATCGGGATTATCACTGATTGATTGTTCTCGATACTCTGCTCCCATAGCCACCATCAGCTCACCAGCTGGCAACTCCATGATAGGGCCGGAGATTTTTGCATCTATTGAGCGGTTAGTCGACTCACCAAAACGATTGGTGGTGGTTTCGATAAAATCTAACGCTGCTTGGGTATTTGTTGAAGGCTCAAACGGGTTCCAACTGCCATTGTCTATCGCTTCTTGGGCACGGCGAGAGTTAGGGAAACCATCAATGCCGCGCTCAATAGACTTACTGTTTATATAGCTAAATGCCGTTTCCCAATCCCAATCGCCAAACTGACCATTGAGCCCTACGATAGTTCGATAGTAATCTGATTCAACTTCTTTTAGACGATTACCAATATCCACCATACGTCGACGCATAGTCAGGTCTTCATTATAAAACTCATGGGTTGGCATATCGGCGAAAGGGTGATTTGGATTGTTGGCTGACATAAACAACTCATTAAAGCTTGGGCTACCGGCACCTTTAATCGTTGTTGTTGAGGTTTGGCCATTAAACTCAAGGAAGCCGCTAACATTATCATTAATTTCGTACTTACCCATATAATTGACACTAAAGCGCTTATTCTCAGGCACCATGGTCATCATAGGCGCATAATCATAGCGACACAGGTTATTGGCTAAATCGATATCCTCTGGAGCACAGACATCATTGCCAAAGGTATCCGGCAGGCGATTGGTTGGATCTGAAGCTAATGCAACTGTACCAGGAAAACCTGAAGAACTTCTCATATCTTCAGCAAAGGGATCATTAGGCCTTAACGCCGATTGATTAGATGATCTTGAGTAATCACGATCGCCATAGAGTAACTCTTCGCGATTAAAATAATCTAAAATAAAGGTATGGCTACTTTTCTCAGTATGGCTTCCCCACACTAAACTAACAGTCTCCTCCTTCCCTCCACCAGCAGAAGTATCACCGACTCTGGCAATGATCTCAGCGCCATCAATATCATCTTTAAGAATAATATTAATTACACCAGCGATAGCATCTGAACCATAGGTCGCTGACGCCCCATCTTTAAGAATATCAACACGTTTAATAGCTGATACAGGAATGTTGTTAATATCAACAAAAGCGGTATCAATGCCCTTAGCAAATGGACTCACCGATACGCGGCGCCCATTCACCAAGATTAATGTGGAGTCAGCACCGAGTCCACGTAGTGAAACACTTGAGCCACCATTAGCCGTATCATCACTGCTGTTAGCTTGTGTAGAGAAAGTACCTTGTCCTGAAATAGGAAGTTTCGAAAATAAACCTATCAAATCAGTGGCCCCAGAGTTACTAATGTCCTCTTCTGATATCGATGTTACCGGTGAAGGTCCTTCCATATCGGTACGTTTAATATGGGAACCAGTAACTTGAATACGTTCAACAGACTCTTCTGCCGCTATTATGTTAGGTGCGTAAACAGCTGTTACAGCCGCAGCGCACAGGCTAGGTAAAGCTTGTAGTAATTTCATAATCATCCTCTGATTTAAGTTTTATATTTTTATATTTATTTTTTATGTGATTCGACTACTACAAACTTCAGTCACGTTACTCAAACAATCACAAAACCCAACCTAAGGGCTAAATTAGTAAAGTCAAATGAATAGATGGAGATAAAATGTAAAAATTCGTAAAAATAGGTATAAGATAGCCAATATAAGCCAGATAATTTAACTGTTTAAAATCAATAGCTTAGATGGTTTCACTCTAGCTATATTTTATATCTCTGAGGAAATAAATATTCTGAACAGTGACGTTAAACTGTGGAGTGAAAAATACTCCCTTTAAACTAGGTCATAAGCATGTCATATTCTATGGCACTGCTTAAATATGAAATTAGAATAGGTAAAATGGAAAAGTTGTACCCACAAAATAATAATCTTAACACCTCCTTATTAACACGATTTCAATATTTTCTAGCGGCATTAGGGCCTGGGATTTTAATGGCTGCCGCAGCGATTGGCGCTTCTCACTTAGTCTCTTCGACGCGGGCTGGTGCCGAATTTGGTTGGCAGCTCGCTTGGGTCATTCTTGCCGTTAATCTACTCAAGTACCCTTTTTTTGCTGCAGGTGCTCGTTATACCGCTGCTACTGGTGAGAGCCTACTCCACGGTTACCTAAAACAAGGGCGAGGCTACCTACTGCTCTTTAGTGGATTAAATACCTTTGCCGCTATCGCCAGCACCGCAGGTGTGACCATGCTAACCGCTGCTATGTTGACGCTATTTATACCGCTATCAATCGATCTACTCGCCTTAATTGTGCTGCTTTCTAGTATTGCTCTGTTAATTTTTGGCCACTATACCTTGCTCGATAAATTGACTAAGGTCATCATGCTCAGCCTTACTATCAGCACATTAGTTGCTGTCGCGTTAGCGTTTAATATCCCGCCGGTCATGAAGCCAGACTTTATCTCACAGTCTCCTTGGCAGTGGGCCAATATAGGTTTCTTAATTGCCATGATGGGTTGGATGCCAGCACCAATAGAAGTCAGCACTTGGAACTCATTATGGTTACTAGAAAAACAAAAAAAGCAGCCAATATCTAAACAGCAGGCCATTTTGGACTTTAACTTTGGCTACTTGCTCACTGCGCTGTTAGCTATTGTCTTCTTAGCCTTAGGGTCGCTGGTTATGCATGGCAGTGGTGAACACTTCTCTGCATCAGGGGCTAAGTTCGCCAGTCAACTTATCACCTTGTATAGTCAGGTTCTCGGCAATGAAACTCGCTATCTTATTAGCACTGTCGCCCTACTCTGCATCTTTAGCACCACTGTCACTGTGATCGATGGTTATAGCCGCACCTTAAATATGGGCTGGCAACTTTTGACTAAACAACAGGACTCAGATAAACGCCTAACTGGCATCATGCTTACAATCTGTACACTGGGGCTAGCCATCATTGTTTTCTTTAAAGGCGCCCTGCTGCCTTTACTTGAATTGGTGATGATCCTCGCTTTCATGACTACGGTTATTTTTGCCTGGCTCAACTACAAGCTGATGACCAGTGAAGCCTTGCCAGAAAAAGATAGATACGGTAATAAGATGAAAGCGTTATCTTTGTTGGGAATGATTTACCTACTCGGGTTTGCAGGCCTGTTTATCTACTGGATAGTATCTAAGTAAAGTAACCCTGATAACCAAGCCGTTAGGTAGGAATACAATTCAATGAGATACATCAAAACAGCCACCATGTCTGTGACGCTGCTTTTGTGCATGGCACAGTCTGGTTATAGCCATTCAGCAGAAATAGAGAGCAGTGATTATCAAGCCCTTATCGAATCAATACTTGATAAAGCTGCAGTCCCTTTCAGTGGCAGAGTGTTGCTTTCAAAAAATGGTAAGCTTCTCGCCTCTGTGACAAAGGGAGAGGGGATCACGCTCAACTCCAGTTTTGTTATGGCTTCACAGTCGAAACAGATCACTGCCGTACTGGTTATGCAAGCCGTCGACAATGGAAAGCTAAACCTGAAGCACACTCTCAATCATTACCTTAATCAGCAGGGTACAACCAAAGAATTTCCTCGGTTTGCTCACTATGACAAACGTATCACCTTGGAACAACTTCTTAGTCACACCTCAGGTATTAATCACTTAGGAAAACCCAATCTATTTAAACCGGGAACAAAGTTTCACTATTCAAACTTAGGCTACACAGTACTGGCTCAAGTGCTGGAACAGATCAATCATCTCAGCTTTCAAGCACAGATCACGAACCTAGATCAAATTAATCAACTCAAAGGAATTTCAGCCAGAACTGGCACTATCGATAAGCTCCACAGCCAGATACCCTCTCTCGCTTATGGAAAAGTCGAGACCAATAGAAAGTTATCCCCTACTGATTTAACCATAACCCATGAGTTGATTCCCGCTGGCGGGCTCATGAGCACAGCCCCTGCTTTTGCTCGCTTTATGCATCAACTGCATACAGGAAAATTGATGAGTGATACAAGTTATGCATTGATGACTCAGGCGCACACCACTCGTCCCCATCGCTGGCCTGAAATGAACTATGGCTACGGTTTACAAATAAATGAACAAGATGGAATAATCGAATACAGCCACAGCGGCTATCTACCTGGTTATATGTCCCTATCACTGCATTATCCTCAAGCGAATTTAGACCTCATTGTGCTTGAGAGTACCTCTTTATCTCTTAATGATATAAAGCGCACTTTTTCACTACACGATCAGATGCGCACCGCCATTAGAACACTCGTGAAATAGACAAGCTCACTGGATAAAAATAAAACAAATAACTGACACCAAACTCAGTGATACTGATTTTGCCAAGGGAACAACCATTACCTAAAATCAATATATTGCCTAAAGCACATTAAATTCCCGCTGAATCCTGCATTTCCAAGTAGCTTGGGTATATAATGTCGCCAAATGATGATTGCGCAGCCGCGCAATCGCGTAGATGAAAGAATGAAGACTTATGATAAACAATGATATTTTACGCCGTGTCCGTTTCGTGTTTGATTACCAAAATGCAAAAATGATTAAAATTTTCGCAAAGGTAAATCATGAAATGACGCAAGAGCTTCTACTCAACATGCTTAAGAAAGAGTCAGAAGAGGGCTATCAACCATGTAATGACAAGACTATGTGTCTTTTCTTAGATGGTTTAATCATTGAAAAACGTGGTCTTAAAGAGGGTGCTGAAATTCCTGAGCCAGTATCTCAACTGAACAACAACCTAATTTTTAAGAAGTTAAGAGTGGCACTTGAGATGCGTGAAGACGACATCATTAGCACTTTAGCATTAGCCGAGTTCAATATGTCTAAGTCTGAATTAGGTGCATTATTTAGAAAGCCAGGTCATAAACACTTTAAAGAGTGTGGCGATCAAGTATTACGTAATTTCCTAGCGGGTCTATCGCTTAAGCTTCGCGGTAAGTAATCACCCTAAAAAATGATATCCAATGCGTCTCAGTTACACCTGAAACGCATTTCATCTGATTGACTGAAACCCCACAACCTTTAAATCACTATTATTTCTTAAGCAAAAAACGCAGTATCACACCTTGCTGACTAACGTCCAGCACTTCATAACCGTGGCTTCTTGCATCATTAGGGATATTATTGATTGATTGCGAGCAATCGGTGATCACCTCTAACACTTCACCTGGTTTTAGTGATGCCATCGCTTCAAGCGTAGCAACCGCAGGATAAGGGCAAGGCTCCCCATAAATCTCTAAATTGTAATCAGGCTCGATAGATCCTGTCATACTCTGCTCCTCAGCAAAAATAAGCTCAAGTCACCTTGAGCCCTATATAAAGTTAATCAATTTGTTAACGAATATCAGCGGCAGCTATCTCTTTCACCTTATTCTGCTTTTTGAAAAAATGGCGTTCCCACAATAAAATCAGCACAAACGACAAGCCAAGCAATAGGTAAGTCACCCCCAGAGCCCCTAATGGCCCGAACACATCTAATAAGTTCACCTTATCCCAACTCGTTGCCAAAGGTTCCGCGAGTTCGTCCCAGTAATAAGCCAAAATGGTTGCGCCAACAATATTCCCTAAACCCACCCACCAAAAATGAACTTGGCCCTCTAATGCACGGTACATCCAACCCGTTTCACAACCACCAGCAATCACAATGCCGATGCCAAACAGCAAGCCACCAATCACGACATTGGGACCCGCCCAAAGGGTCTTTGGCGTCATACCTAGCTGCACATAGCTATAAATGCCGATAACACTGACCGCCATGCCTAAGATAATGGCTTTAGCCATATGGGTCCGGCCAGTGATCCACATGTCTCTGAAGGCTGAGGTAAAACAGATCTGAGCTCGTTCAATCAACAAACCAAAAATAATACCCATAAACATAGCCATACCTAGCTTTGTAGAACGACTCATCATATAGAATGAGCCCGATATCATCACTGCAAATACCACCCAGCCCAGACGAAAACGGTGCTGTACTTGATGAATATTAACTTTCGTCACTTTTTTCAAGCCTCCGGGTTTAACCCTTGCGCTTGAGCGGAAAAAAGGTAATAAGGTGATCTTTGCCCCAATATAAGTACCCGCGGCAGCTGTAAAGGCAAAGATCCATGCATGCAAGGTAAATTGTGGAATGCCGGTAAAGAAGGCGGCGAGATTACACCCCATTGCCATACGAGCACCAAAACCAGCAATGATGCCGCCAATCAGTGCCTGTGCAATACGCTTCTTACTACTGGGCATCCGTAGCTTCATGTTGTTCGCCCACAACACTGCAGCTAAACAGCCACCAAACATACCAATAATCATTACGCCGCCGACACGATCCAGCGGTGTACCTTGCAAGCCGATAATTTTAAAATATTCCCATGTTTCAGGTTCCGCTCCGAACCACTGTAATACATGTCCGCCCCATCGCGTAAACTCCCCAGTCACGGCCCAAAGCGAGCCCGTTAAACCAAAAAAATAAGTAGACAAAATCCCTGCGGCAATCACGGCAGCAAAAGGCGACCAGAACTTAATAAAAAACTGATTTTTAAACGTTAACCACATATTTAAAATCACCAAAAATTATTTACAATTAAAAACTAGCTCGACTGGTTAATAACAAGGCCGAAGAACGAGTCTGATTATTGGAATATATATGACTAATTAATTAATCTAACGTGACGTCATACATGTTTGAGACCGGAGATAATATCACCTTCTACAGACAATATTTCTGCTGCATTTGTGGCCTCCGTCAAATTAAATGCATTAAGAAATCAGTGGTTAAAGATAAGTTGAAAAAATATAAATAATCACTGCCAAAAACAGAACAAAGCTCACATTTCATGCTAATCTTGCAATACAAACAACATTCTAAATAACTAAGACATTATAAAGGTCACTAATGGACGATCATAAACGCCCGCTCTACCTTCCATTCGCTGGTCCCGCAATTCTCGAAGCTCCCCTCATTAACAAGGGCAGTGCATTTACCGATGAAGAGCGTATATTTTTTAACCTCGAAGGCCTGCTTCCCCATGTGATTGAAACCATCGAAGAGCAAGCATCTCGTGCCTATGACCAATACACCAACTTTACTAATGATCTCGACAAACATATCTACCTGAGAAACATTCAAGATACTAACGAGACCCTCTACTACCGATTAGTGCAGAATCACATTACCGAGATGATGCCTATCATCTACACTCCTACAGTAGGTATGGCGTGTGAACGTTTCTCGAAAAACTACCGCCGTAATCGTGGTCTGTTTATCTCCTATCCCCATAAAGATCGTATCGAAGATATCCTCAATAACTCGACTCGTCAGAAGGTCAAAATCATTGTGGTCACCGACGGCGAGCGTATTTTAGGTCTTGGCGATCAAGGTATTGGCGGCATGGGGATCCCAATAGGTAAACTCTCTCTTTATACTAGTTGTGGTGGGATCAGCCCGGCATACACCCTACCGATCACATTAGATGTCGGCACAGATAACCCACATCTACTCGAAGACCCCATGTATATGGGCTGGCGTAACCAGCGCATAGGTGGCGACGAGTACAAGGAATTTGTCGAAGCCTTTATGCAGGCTGTAAGTCGTCGTTGGCCCGATGCTCTTATTCAGTTCGAAGATTTCGCCCAAAAAAATGCGATGCCGCTGCTTGAACGCTACAAAGATCAATATTGCTGCTTTAACGATGATATTCAAGGTACCGCCGCTGTCACAGTTGGCTCTCTACTTGCCGCCTGTAAGGCTGCAAAAAGTCAGCTTTGTGAGCAACGCATTGCCTTCCTCGGCGCAGGTTCCGCAGGTTGTGGTATTGCAGAAGCTATCGTTGCACAAATGGTGTCTGAAGGTATTAATGAAGCTCAGGCACGCAGCCAAGTGTTTATGGTTGACCGTTGGGGACTGCTACAAGACAGCATGCCTAACCTGTTAAACTTTCAACAGAAGCTGGCTCAAAAAGCTGAAATGGTTAAGGGATGGACAATCGAGAACGGCAATGTCAGTCTGCTCGATGTGATGAATAATGCTAAGCCTACCGTACTAATCGGTGTCTCTGGCGCACCAGGGCTGTTTAGCGAAGCGATCATCAAGGCGATGCATAAACACTGCCCTCACCCTATTGTCTTCCCACTATCGAATCCAACCAGCCGTGTAGAAGCTACGCCAAAAGATGTGCTGCACTGGACCAATGGTCAAGCCCTCGTTGCTACAGGTAGCCCATTCGAGCCCGTCGTGCTTAACGGTGATACCTTCGAAATAGCCCAATGTAACAACAGCTATATTTTCCCCGGTATCGGCCTTGGCGTACTCTCTGCTGGCGCAAAACGTGTCAGTGATGAAATGCTAAGGGCATCGAGCCGCGCCCTAGCAGAATGTTCACCATTAGCAATAAACGGTGAAGGTCCTCTGTTACCGCCACTTGAAGAGATCCATAAGGTCAGCAAGCATATCGCCTTCGCTGTTGCCAAGGTTGCGGTAAAACAGGGACATGCTCTCCCCTGTACCGATGAACTACTTGAGCAATCAATCGAAAACAACTTCTGGACAGCAGAGTATCGACGTTACAAGAGAACCTCTTTCTAACAATTAGGATCAGTTTCGAGTTTCGAGTTTCGAGTTTCGAGTTTCGAGTTTCGAAAAATCATAGAGCTACCACTTAATACTGGTAGCTTTTTTTCGCCTTCAAATGCAAACTGCTGCCATTTACAAATCCCAGTTCAACATCCGTGCGTCTCGACACTGCATGCAACAAAATCATTCAATAAACACATAGCAAATTTGATACAGAACAATGAATATTTCCTGAATTGGGATAGATTTGAACAAGGCTATAGCTCTCTATCTAAACCAAGGACTGAACATGATATACACTAAACCTTGTTATAAAAAACAGTATGAAAACTTTATTAATGGTGAGTGGCTTGCACCTTTAAGTGGTGAGTACACAGATAATATTTCGCCCGTTGATGGTGAAGTGTTAACTCGGGTCCCACGTTCGAACGAGGCCGATGTCGATGCTGCTGTCGCAGCTGGAGTCGCTGCATTCGCCTTATACAAGCACAGTACAGTCATTGAACGCTCGACTATGCTCAATAAGATAGCCGATGCCATCGAGCTAAGACTAGAAGATCTGGCCATCGCTGAAACCTTAGATAATGGCAAAGCAGTTAGAGAAACACTCAACGCCGATATCCCGCTGGTCGTGGATCATTTCAGATACTTCGCCTCGGTTATCCGCGGTGAAAGCGGTACAGTATGTGACTTAGATGAAAATACCGTCTCACAAGAAATTCATGAACCATTAGGGGTCGTGGCTCAGATTATCCCATGGAACTTTCCTCTATTGATGGCAGCCTGGAAAATCGCCCCCGCACTCGCAGCGGGAAATGCTGTGGTACTAAAACCTGCAAGTAGTACACCTATGTCCATCTTGCTTTTGATGGAAGCCATTCAAGATGTGTTGCCTAAAGGACTCATCAACATTATCAACGGTTCTGGTGCCAAAATAGGCAAGCATCTGTCAACTCATCCAGATATTAAAAAGATCGGCTTTACTGGTGAAACCACCACAGGTCAGTTGATCATGCAATATGCTACGGTCAACATCATCCCATCGACCTTAGAGCTCGGTGGCAAGTCACCAAATATCTTCTTTGAATCCATCATGGATAAAGACGATGCCTTCTTCAATAAAGCGATTGAAGGCTTGGTATTGTTCGCCTTCAACTCAGGAGAGGTGTGTACTTGTCCATCACGCGCCTTGATTCAAGAGTCTATCTATGAGCCCTTCATGAAGCGAGTGCTGGCGCGCATCGAAGCTATCACTATGGAAAATCCATTAGATCCCACAACGATGATGGGAGCCCAGTGCTCTAATAGTCAAAAGGATAAGATCCTGTCGTATATTCACATCGGCAAAGAGGAGGGCGCCGAGCTATTAATCGGTGGTGAGGCCTACGATAATAAGACCTACCCAAATGGGTATTATATTAAGCCTACCGTGTTTAAAGGACACAACAAGATGCGGATTTTCCAAGAGGAGGTTTTTGGCCCTGTGTTAGCGGTGACCACATTTAAGGATGAAGATGAGGCTCTCGAGATAGCCAATGACACTATCTATGGTCTAGGTTCCGGTGTCTGGTCTCGTGATACCCATCAAATTCATAAGATGAGTCGAGGCATCGAAGCGGGCCGCGTCTGGGTCAATTGCTATCACATGTATCCGTCACATGCATCATTCGGGGGATATAAAAAATCTGGCATAGGCCGTGAAACCCATATGATGATGTTAAATGCCTACCGCCACACTAAGAATATCTTAACCTCACACAGCAAGGATGCCATGGGCTTCTTTTAAGCCGATAACTTTTTAGCCACATGAAAATAGTGTGTTAGTTAACCGGCTAACACACTACATAAGAAGTCATAGTCAATTAGAGCCTAATAAAAGTAAGAAATCGAAGAGATACTTATGTGATAGCCTGCTTACTGCGTTTTGAATTCCCGCTGAACGATCAGACATTTAATAGGATGAGTATTACATCGCAAAGGTATAACTGAGATGTCACTATCTAAAAAACAATCAACACATACGATTAGCTTTTATAACACATATTGAATTGTAACATTATACTTACCCTTGAAAAGTATGGGAAATAATGTTCTTTAATACTAAATAACAGTTCTATTATATTTTATAACCAATATGATACTTTTAAACCAATTAAAGGCTAAGAAACACATTTACACCCACCATTAAACAATAATAAAATTAATTTCAAAATGCTGATAATAAACAAATAAATTACAATAAGGTGCATTTTAGTTACTTTGACCTAGATCAATACATTGCAACCGTGAAACAACTTGAATTATATTACGCAAGTTATCATTTAGGCAGTATCAAAGGAAACACCTTGTCGAGATTAAATCGTATTAGTAAAGCATTAAGCTTATTAGCATGTGCCACCATTTCACACACAGTATCGGCCCATGGTTGGGTTGAATTCCCTGCGGCCAGACAAGTTATTTGTTATAACGATGGGGGTTATTGGTCTGTAGATGGCCAAGATATTCCTAATGCGGCCTGTAAAGCAGCATTTGATCAGTCTGGTACTTACCCATTTATTCAAAAAAATGAATTTGCAGCATTAACTAAAAACTATCACGATATGGAAGCGGTTAAACGCCAAGTCCCCGATGGTCAGTTATGTTCTGCAGGTAATCAACCTAAAGCAGGCATGAGTATTGCTTCACCTCAATGGCAGAAAACCAAGGTAAAGTTAGACAACAATGGTCAAATTGAGATGGTATTTAATGCTACTGCGCCACATAACCCATCGTTTTGGCAATTCTATATAACCAAGCCAGGTTATGATCATAATGAAGCATTAACTTGGGATGATCTTGAGTTAGTCGATACCGCTGGCAATGCCGCGGTTGATAGTGATCGTAAGTATCGAATTAAAGTAACCTTACCAAATGATCGCACTAATGATGCGATTCTATATACCCGTTGGCAGCGTGACGATGCTGCTGGTGAAGGTTTCTACAATTGCAGTGATATCAGTTTTAGTACTGATGGTGAAAGCGGTGGCGGTGGCGGAGAGATCCCCGACCCAGATAAGCCCTATTTAACGGCATTAGGCTATTACATTCCAGTGGGCTACCCAACACCTGATGAAGGTGATTATATGAGCTTTCGCGGTTTTAACGACCAAGGTCATGAAATACTTGAAGAGCGCTTATTGATCACTGCTGATAACCGCTACAGCTGGCAAGAACAACTCGGTATGCAAGTATCAGATAAACATAAGCCGGATTGGTTTATTGGTATCTGGCATGCTGAAATGGCGCATTATATGTATGACCGTAATAACGTTCATGCAAACCAAGTGTTATCTAAGCAGGCAAATGCATCATTTGTGCTCTCCATTATTGAAGCAGAAGTGCCACCGGTAGAACCGCCAGTTGAACCAGAAGTACCAGCAGGTCACTGGGATAAAGCGGCTACTTATATAGAAAGTAATGTAGTTAGCCATAAGGATAAAAAATGGCATGCTCATTGGTGGACTAAAGGTGATGAGCCTGGTACCACTGGCGAGTGGGGGGTATGGCGTGAAATTGCAGGTACGGTTGATCCAGAACCTGAATTACCAGAGCCACCAGTTACAGGCCAAGTATGGAACCCAACAGTGGAATATAGTGAGCATGATGTGGTCATGCATAATAATCAAAACTGGCGTGCTCATTGGTGGACCAAAGGTGATGAGCCTGGTACCACTGGGGAATGGGGAGTGTGGCGCTTAGTTGATTAATAATAAATGAACATAGGCTGCTGGTAAATCAGTAGCCTATTTTTTGTCTGTAACAGAGCAAAAGCAAAAAAGATTGTTAATGAACCGCTATACTTTTTTACCCTCCCGCAGTTTCATCAATAACATTGCAACAACTAAAAAAAGCAAAACGATCAGCCAGACTAACCAGGTATTAACTTGTAAATTGATCAGTTGAAAACCAATCACAGACGCACTAGCAGCGATTAATGCAAATGGCAGTTGAGTTACCACATGTTGGTATGGATCACAGCCGCTACTGGTCGCACTTAACACACTGGTATCTGATATCGGTGAACAATGATCGCCAAACACAGATCCAGCCATCACCGCACTTAATGTCACCAATAATAAACTAGAGTCGAGTGTGTGAGCTATTTGCGCACCGATCGGTAACATAATGGCAAATGTTCCCCAACTTGAACCTGTACCGAATGCCATCACAGCACAAAGAATGAATAAACCTGCCACCAAAAATTTAGGCGATAGATATATTTTTGCGAGTCCTGCCAGCATTGAGGCTATCTGTAAATCTTTAATGACCTGCCCAATTAACCAGGTAAACACCAAAATAGCCATGGCAAATAACATCGATTTAATCCCATGGCATAAGTCTATCAATAGTTGCAGACAAGTTCGTCCTGAACGCCAAAATAACCAACAGGATAATGCTAATGATAATAAACAAGCATTACGCATTGCCGCGCCAATATCAGCCTTAGCTAACCACTGGATGACACTATGACTCGTTGAAGCTTGGGCACCAGAGATTAACGTGAGTAACATAGATAGAATCAACAAACTCAACATAGGCAAGGCTAACAACCAAGGATCACCAACTGCTTTGGTCGTTGCCTCTGGTTCTATTGAGGCGACTGTATCAAGCTTAAAACCGACCCCAGACCATGCAACCCATATCGCTAGTAACAACACCGCAACGGCATAGAAGTTTAGTTGAGCAATTTCAATAAATGCTGATATGGGGGATTCATTCAATAGGGTTAATCCGGCTAGAATAGCCATAACATACGGCCCCCAACTAGAAAATGGTAACAAAGAACATAACGGCGATGCCGTTGAATCAACAAAATAAGCTAGTTGAGTTCGGCTAATACCATAACTAGTTTGTAATGGCCGACATACATGCCCTACCGATAGACAGCTAAAAATACCATCAATAAATACCATAAAACCTAATAACACGACCCCTAATCGAGCTTGTCTAGGACTGTGTAATCTTAGCGTCAACCAATCACTAAATTGAGCAACTGCACCACCGCGAGCAAGTAGTTGCGTTAATGAGCCCAGCAACAACATGGCGATGAGTACGTTTATATGCCATAGCTGCCATTGACCATTGGCATAAAATTGTGATTGGCCAGTCTTTACAATATAAACTAGCGTTGTCGGAACTGAATATTGCGAAAGAATAAATGCGCCACTAATAACTCCTGCAGCTAATGCCCATAGGGTTTTACGAAATGTAAAAGCCATCACTAAGGTAAGAATAATCGGCAGCATCAGTACAACATTGGAACTTGTCACAAATATACATTCCATTTATAGCAGGACGTTAAGCATACCTTTGCAGAACTCAAAAAGGTAAATAAAAAACAATAACATCCGATGCAAGCTTATTTTTTGATCGATACGTCTATCGCGATTCTATAGCAAGATTCGCTTCAGCTGCAGATATTAGCGAACTTGATGTTAAAACCTACGCCTGTTAATTTGTGGCATTCTTTGAATATTATCTTTGTGAACCGGTGGAGCAACTTGATGAGCCTGTTACGTAACGTTTTAATGCTGATCACATGCACCATGACTCTCAATAGTTTTTCACTTTCAGCAGAAAATAAGCAGCCATATCTATATATTCTTGGGGTAGCACAAGATGCGGGTTACCCGCAGACTGGCTGTTATGCCGAGCACTGCATGTCGGGCTGGAATGATCCTCAGCTTAGACGTGGTGCGGTCTCTCTTGGACTTATCGATCCAGCAGCCCATAAAAAATATATGTTCGAAGCCACGCCTAATTTTCCTGAACAGCTGTTTGAGCTAGAGAAGGAAGCACCTAATGAGCAGTTTGAGTTTTCGGGATTATTTATTACCCATGCCCATATTGGTCACTATTCAGGGTTGATGTTCTTAGGTCATGAGGCGATGGGGGCAACTGGTGTCCCGGTTTACGCTATGCCTAAAATGAGTCAGTTTTTAAAAAGTAATGGCCCTTGGAGCCAATTAGTCAGTCATAATAATATTACGCTGCGCCCTCTTAAAAACAATAAAGTGCAAGTGTTAGATGGAATTAGAATCACTCCTTTCTTAGTACCTCATCGCGATGAATATTCTGAAACCGTAGGATATCGTATTGAGGGACCCAACAGATCTGCACTGTTTATTCCCGACATAGATAAATGGTCAAAGTGGAAGGTAAATATTGCTGATTTAATCCGCACAGTTGATTATGCTCTTATTGACGCAACCTTTTTTGCTAATGGAGAACTTGGCAATCGAGATATGTCTAAAGTGCCTCATCCCTTTGTTTCAGAGAGTATGGAACTATTTAACGATTTTTCGCCGCAACAGAAAAAGAAAGTATGGTTTATTCACTTCAACCACACCAACCCTTTACTTAACCCCGATAGTAAAGAAAGCCAGTACGTTAACTCTCAGGGCTTTAATATTGCTAAAGAAGGGATACGCCTAGTGCTTTAATCAGCACTAAGCTAACGATAACATCACTTTTCAAACTCGCAAAGCTGATAGTGAGTGATTATTTACTATCGCGCAAATCGTTAAACCACCGAATAAGCACTTTGACTGAGTGTTTGTATAGTGGTTTCAACCTCATACAAACTTTTGATAAAGTGAGCCATATTCTGCGCAGCGCCGATGCTGATACGAATATGGTTATCGTGATTATCGAAGTCATCGCCATTTCGCACCATGATCCCTTTTGCCGCCAGAGCAGTGACCACGTGATGAGCTTTTAAAGGTGGAGTGAGTTTTAACCAACCGTTAAGTCCGCGCCAGCGGTGTTGTAAACCTAAGCGATCACACATGGCTACAGCTAAGGCTTGCCGCTCACGGATGAGCTGTGCTCTATCGCCGTTAAGGGCGAGGGTATTAATCAAGCGAGCGGCTATCTCCATATTCAACGGTGACACCATCCAACATTGACCGTGCAGTGCCAACTTAACTGGAGCCAGTAATGGCTCTGGTAACAAAATAAAACCTTGGCGTAAGCCACCGGAAAATATTTTAGACAAGCTGGCAAGATAGATAACTCTCGATTGTGCCTGAGCTGAATGCTCTTGGGCCTGTTGCCATAACGGCAGGTGCCACTCTTCGGGTAAACAATAGTTAACGTCATCTTCGAGAATATAAAAATCATGCTCTATGGCCATAGACAGTAAAGTTTGCCGCTGGGCCATGCTGTACTGAATACAAGTAGGGTTTTGATTATTCAACGTAAGATAGAGTAATTTGGGCTGATGCTGTTCAACCAAAATTGTTAATGCCTCCAAATCTAAGCCTGAGTCAGTCAGTGGCATGGACATTGATTTAAGCCCAAGCTGATTAGCTGCGACTCTAATTCCCGGGTAACAATTCTCCTCATACATCAACAGGTCTGTCTTATCGAGCAGGCCATTCAATACACAGAAGAGTCCTTGCTGTGCACCGTGACAGAAGATCACTTGTTTAGCTTGCTGCTCAATGCCACGGGCTAAAAGCCAGCGATGAAACGCCTGTTGTTGATGAGGCAGTGGATCGGCCTGATAACCCATGATCTGATTTAACGTGTGTGGATCTTTAGCAATGGCTGAGAGCACATCACTGAGCGCGGTAGTTTGGTTCGTCAGCGGAGGCTGACAGGTAGCAAAATTGACTTTACCATCTTGCTCAGACTGAGACTGCAATAGGACTTGAGCCTTGACATAGGTGCCATCACCGATCCGCGCCTCAACATAACCTCTCTGCTCAGCCAGTGCATAGGCACGTGTAATTGTACCTATTGTCACGCCAATTGTATCAGCTAGACGCCTCTGGGGAGGAAGCTTGCTGTTTGCAGCTAACTCACCCGACTGAATCGCTTGTTCTATCGCTGCAACAACCCGTTGATATTTGGGTCCGGTAAAGTCATTGAGATCTAAATGCCAGATTGTACCCATAACAATAAACTCATTGATCCATTTCACATAGTCGTTAACATGCACTTAAGCGGGCTTAATGTCAATCATTGTATGCATACAATTATTGAGCCGATATATTCAATGTTATCAAATGGAGAGATTATGCAGGAGACACTATGGACCTTGATGCTATCAGCAGCATTTTTTTGTGCCACTATGACAATGACGCCAGGGCCAAATAACATTTTATTGACTCAATCGGGTGCCAATTATGGGGTTAAGCGAACCTTACCCCATCTTTTGGGGATCAGAGCGGGACAAACTAGTCTGCACATCGCCATACTGTTAGGCCTAGGCAGCTTATTCGAGAGCTGGCCTATGTTGCATCAAGTGCTTAAAGTCGCTTCTATCGGTTACTTAATCTATTTAGCTTACCGTATTTCAACCTCTTCAGTGAACGATCCGACTTGCGCAAAGGAGAGCAAACCGATGACCTTTAAAGAGGCGGCCTTGTTTCAGCTCATCAACCCTAAATCCTGGATGGCCACCATCACTCTCTGTAGTGCCTTCACTGTTACCGGTGATGCTTATTGGCTGAGCGGTATATTGGGGGTGCTAGTGTATAACCTGGTGGGATTTCCAGCATCGTTTACTTGGGTGTTTCTTGGGGCGGCGATTCGTGAACAGTTAAATTCAGCCAAGCGACGCAGTCACTTTAATTGGACAATGGGATTTTTATTATTGTTAACGATACCTTTAATCATTAAATAGCCAAAACTAAATACTACTAAGGAGTGGAGATGGATTTAAAAATACATATTATTGATGCTTTTACCGATGTGAGATTTAAAGGTAATTCAGCGGCGGTGATCATTACCCACTCTTGGCTATCTGATGAGCTGATGCAGTCGATTGCTATCGAGAATAATCTGTCGGAAACGGCTTTTTTGAAACAACTGACTCTAAAACAGTATCAGATAAGGTGGTTCTCTCCGCTCACTGAGATTGATTTTTGCGGCCATGCCACGCTTGCTGCCTCTTTTGTGATTTTTAAGGAGTATCAAGAGATAAAGGAGATAAGTTTTAGTGCGAAGGCCGTAGGCGAATTGACCGTTACCCAAGGCCTTGATGGTTATATTGAGATGTGTTTTCCCAATCTAGCCCCAAAAGTAGTAGCAGATGCCCCCCGAGCTTTGCTCGATGGATTATCGATTGAACCTGTAGAAGTACTGCTCAATCAGCAAGCCTATATTGTGGTTTATCAAGATGAGGCTGACGTGCTTGGTGTAGAGAAGAATGATGAGTTACTAAAACGGTTAGCCCCTTTCGACGTTGTGGTTACGGCTAGCACTGAGACTGGAAAACAAAAATATGATTTCGTCTCCCGTTATTTCTGGCCAGCTAATGGCGGCGGAGAAGATCCAGTCACTGGCTCAATTCATGCGGGATTAGCTCCTTACTGGTCACGAAAGCTAGCTAAAGGTGAATTAATTGCCTATCAAGCTTCAAAGCGAGGAGGCTTACTCTTATGTCGCGTCGAAGCTGACAAGGTCTATATCTCGGGCAAAGCTATTCAATATTTAGAGGGTGTTATTCATTTATAGCACTAAATATTTATAGCACTGTCCATTTATAGCATTGGGCATTATCAGAGCTGTATAAAATAAGCGGCCAGAGGTATTCACTTCTGGCCGCTTATTTTGATTATTAACGATAAACATAGTGAGCATAGTTAATGCTCACCTAATTATATGGGCTCTATCTGATCGACCATCAACTGCAACGTTTGATTACCTCTGAACTCATTCACATCGAGTTTATACACCACTCTAGCATGCTGAATGGTGGCATCTGGCCAGGTTTTCATATCGACATTAAAGGCAATAGCATCAAGCATCAGTTGACCACAACTTGTTTCCAAAACAAGTTTAAGGTGCTTCTCACCGACAATTCGCTGCTGAACCACTTTAAAATAACCATCAAACAGAGGTTCTGAAAACTCCTGTCCCCAAGGGCCAGCATTTCGCAGCTCCCATGCCATAGGCAAGGTCATCTCATCGGGAGTGAGCTCACCGTCAGTCACCATCACTCCAGTTAACTGTTCTGGTTTTAACAGCTCTCTTACTGCTTCATCGTAGGCTTGCTCAAACTTGAAAAAGTCTTTCTCAAGCAACGATAGGCCAGCGGCCATAGCATGACCACCAAACTTAAGGATCATACCGGGATGCCTGCTATTGATAAGCTCCAGCAGATCCCGCATATGTAAGCCTTTAATCGAACGGGCTGAACCTTTTATCTCCCCATTTCCAGCATCGGCAAAAGCGATAACGGGTCGATGATATCGGTCTTTAATCCGCGAGGCTAATATCCCGATCACCCCTTGATGCCAATCCTCCTTAAACAGGGCGATGCCCCATGGAAGCTGATCTTCATTAAGTTCTAACTTCTCCAGACTTTTTAACGCTTCCTGCTGCATATCAGCTTCGAGATCGCGCCTTTCAGCATTGAGACCATCAAGCTCTGATGCCATACGTCTTGCCGTCATCATGTCATCACAGAGCAAAGTTTCGACCCCGAGCGCCATCTCATCGAGTCGACCTGCTGCATTTAGCCTTGGCCCGACCGCGAAACCAAAATCAGAAGCGACAATCCGTGCAGGATTACGTTTAGCCACTTCTAACAGTGCGGTGATCCCTGGGCGACAACGTCCAGCGCGCACACGTTGTAACCCCGCTTCAACCAAAATCCGGTTATTACCATCGAGTGCGACCACATCCGCCACCGTGCCTAATGCCACAATATCCAGTAACTGGCCCAAATTAGGCTCAGCGATGCCCTGCTCTCGATACCAGTTACGGGTTCTCAGTTCCGTTCTCAATGCCGACATCAAGTAGAAGGCAACGCCAACACCAGCAATCGATTTACTGGCAAAGCTGCAATCATTCTGATTCGGATTCACAATAGCATCAGCGTCAGGAATGGTTTTGCCCGGAAGGTGGTGATCAGTGATAACCACTTGCATGCCCATTGCTTTTGCTGCTGCGACACCCTCAATGGAGGAGATGCCATTATCGACGGTGATCAACAACTCGGCGCCCTTCTGGCCAGCAACCGCGACAATCTCAGGACTTAAACCATAACCAAAATCGAACCGGTTAGGGATAAGATAATCCACCCGAGTCGCCCCCATCATCTTAAGCGCTAGCAAACACACACAAGTCGATGTTGCACCATCGGCATCGAAGTCGCCCATGATAAGAATTGAACGTTGATCGCGGATCCCGTCAGCGATGACCTCTGCCGCACGCGAGATCCCACGCATTGTATCTGGCCTGAGTAATCGTTTCAGAGTTAAGTCACAATCTAAGGCTGTACTACCGCGACTGGCGTAGATCTGTCTTAGCAGTGGTGAAAGTGTTGGCGGAAGGTGACTATCATCGACTTTAGCGCGGCGAACAATCTTATGGATCACGTCATTACAGCCTTATTCAAAAAGGTATCTTGGGTATATACATACAAAAGCACAGCTTATCAAACGAGATAAGCGATGGCACATAAATTAAAATAAAAAGCCAGTAGGGTGAGCTACTGGCTTAAGGGATAGTTTGGGTTATTACCCTTGCTTCATTATCGACTAGTTAGCCGACTCCAACACTTTAAGTAATGCAGTAGGTGGTTGGTAACCTGGGATCATGCTGCCATCTTCAAGGACAATTGCCGGAGTGCCATTAACACCAAAGCTTTGACCTAAATTGTACTGCTCTGCAATTTTCGCATCACACTTACTCAGTTTAAGGCTCTTGCCACCTTTTACATCAGTCATCGCTTGCAGTGGATCAGCTGCACACCATACTGATTCCATCTCATCAGCATTCGCTGAAGGCACACCACTACGTGGAAAAGCTAAATAACGAACGGTAATGCCTAGATCATTATATTCCTGCATCTCGTTATGTAACTTACGGCAATAACCACATGTGGTATCAGTGAACACTGTCACCACATGTTTCTCATTTTTGGCCTTATAGACCAACATGTTTTCTTCAAGAGGTTTCATCATCTCAATACGCGGGCCAGCCATTGCTGCCTCTGTCAGGTTCTTCATTCCTTTGTCGAGATCATAAAGATTACCGTGAAACATCTTTGAACCATCTTGTGAAATATAAAGCACACCGCGGTCGGTCAAGGCTTCATATAATCCAGGAATTGGTGATTCTTGCAGCGAGTGAACTTTGACACTTAACATTTCTGTTAGTTTTTCTTTTAACACTTCGCTGTTATCTATCGGTGTGTTGGGTGCTGCCATAGCTGATTGAGCGAACACTAGCGCTAAAAACAAAGAGCATACTCGGGTCAAAATCATGGGTTATCCTGTTCTTATTTATGTCAAACATAATCAATAAAGAGTGAACTAATGAGTCATAAGAGAGTAGACCCCGATTAGTACTGAAAAGTTACAGTTTCAGTGAGATTAAAGCAAATATAAACTGTAAGTAGATCCATCAAATGCAGCCTAATGCACAAAAAGTTGTCAATTAGGTGAGATTGGCATTAAGTAAAGTTATCCTCTGGGATGATGCTCACTGTGTAACTGACTAAGTCGAGCTTTGGCAACATGGGTATATATCTGGGTTGTCGACAGATCACTATGGCCCAATAGCAGTTGCACCACTCGCAGATCGGCACCGTGATTGAGCAGATGTGTCGCAAAAGCATGCCTTAGAGTATGAGGCGACAAAGTGGTGCTAATCCCAGCTCTTAATGCATACAATTTAATTCGATGCCAGAAAGTCTGTCGAGTCATCATGTTTCCACGTCGAGAGGGAAACAACACATCACTCAATTTCTGCTTTAATAGCTCACCTCTGGCAGCAAACAGATAGTTCTCCACCTCATTAATGGCTAGCTCGCCTAAAGGGACCAGCCGCTCCTTGCCACCTTTACCAACAACCCTAACGACACCTTGGCGCAAACTGATCTGCTCCATCGTTAAACTCACGAGCTCAGTGACTCGTAGACCTGTTGCGTATAATAACTCCAACATAGCCTTATCTCTAGACTCTATCGGATCATCAACATTGGGCTCACTGAGCAGACTGTCAACATCGGCTTCACTGAGAGAGTTTGGCAGTGAACGGGCAAGTTTTGGCGATTTCATCTGACTAATAGGGTCAATCTCAATCTTTTTCTGCACTAATAGGAAGCCATAAAATCGCCTTAGACTACTCATCAAGCGAGCACTACTTGTTCGAGCAAATCCAGCTTCTAAGCGAACATTGAGGTAAGTCCGTATCGTTGCTTGAGTCACCTCTAACAAAGTGATGTCTAATTTAATTAGGTATCGTTCAAAGTGACAAAGATCGGTTCGATAAGCACTTAAAGTGTTATTGCTTAACCCACGGCCAGACCATAAGTCATCGAGAAAATTGTCAATAATAGGGTTAGGTTGATACTGTGTAGAATCAGCTAATTCAGCCAAGCTAATCTCTCCTTGAAATAAAAAAGCGCGCTCTCATCGAGACCGCGCTTAGTATTCTATGGTAAACCCGCGACACTTAACAGTTTAGCAGGCCTCCATACCATATCTATTAACCTATCCCAATACTGGCTCAGCTTTGCTTTTCTTGATAAGCAGACATGCCACAATGGTCATCCCCGTCGGCAGCAACCAAGCCATTCCTTCGCTGTATAACGGCATAAAGTTGACCAAGCTCATATCCAAGCCAGCAGCTTTCAGACCGTCAATCACACCAAACACAAGTGCAACACTCAACACGATACGGTGTGAGAACTCAGGCATTGCAAACTTGTCCGTTAGGAAAGTCACCGCAACTAGCGCAATCGCCACTGGGTAGATGGTATACAACACAGGCACACTAATGCTAATGAGCTGCGATAAGCCAACATTGGCAACCGTGGCGCAAATAAGACTGATAATAATGACAAATGCACGATAAGAGATGCTAGGTATAAGCTCATTAAAGAACTCAGAACAAGCCGTCACTAGACCGATAACCGTTGTTAAGCAAGCTAAAGTCACTACAGCGGCTAAAAGTACTTGACCAAACTCACCGAATTCATGATTCACATAGTTAGTTAAAATCACACCACCATTGTCAGCACCAGCAGCAACATCACCCGCAGTAGCGCCAAGATAAAAAAGTGAAATATAAACAAACGCTAAGCCTGCAGCCGCAATAAAGGCTGCTTGAATCAAATATCGAGTTTGATCTTGACTATCACTCACCCCTTTACGACGCAAAATATCGATGATCAACATACCGAAAATAAGCGAAGCTAAAGTGTCCATGGTGTTGTAGCCTTCCAAAATACCTTTCGTTAAAGGATTAGTTTGGTAATCGCCTACCGCCTGACCAACTTCAGCACCAGGCGTCATAAATACCGATGCTGCCAGCCCCATAAGTAGCAGTAACATAATAGGTGTTAACACTTTACCTACGCTATCGAGCAGTTTGCCCGGATAGAGCGACAGTAGCATAGAGCCACCGAAGAAAATTAAAGAATAGAGAAGCTGAGAAACATTAAGTGTAATACCCGCAATCATGAAGGTCACACTGCTATCGGTAAGAAAAGGTTTTAATCCCATCTCATAAGCAACAAGGCCAGCACGAGGTGCTGCAAAAGCAGGCCCTATAACGATATAGATAGCGACAGCAAATGCCGTAGCTGCCAATGGAGGTAACAAACCCATGATCTTCCCTTGCGCCTTAGCAACGGCAATAAGAGTGATCAAAGGTAGGGTAACCGCGGTGATTAAGAAGCCGGTCATGGCCAAGCCCATATTCTCACCGGATAAGAAACCAGCAAGCGGCGGAAAAATTAAATTACCTGCACCGAGAAAAAAAGCGAAAGTCATAAAACCTAGGCCCAAGGTATCAGATATAGTCATTTGTTTATTTTGCACTTTTTGCCCCATCATTATATTTTTTTATCGTTCTCAAGCCATCGCACCAATCACAGGTACCACTCATAAAGAGAGTTTGCATTGTGTGTAACGTATTATTTACACAGTTATAAAGTTAATTTTGTCGATACTTGTCTAGTTATTAAACAGAAACAGAAAACACTAGTGCTAAATTTGTTTAAAACTGGTTTGCCTGCCCCAAAAGACTGTCAAAATCTGATTTGGGGGGCATACTATTATCAAAAGGATTAAGACTTGACAAGGAAACACATCTCCAATCACGCAATCAACACCAGACAAGTAACAGTTTAAAAACCCACGATTAACACTCGTTACTTAACGAAAGCATAAGCCGCTACCAAAAGACTCAAGCAACAAAGGAGCAACATGAAATGTGTGATTTTCGTTCTTTGATTTGTTGTTCTTTTACGCGGATAATAACAACAGATAAGGAATAATTTCCCACAGAAATCGACTCATTTACCCATGCTTCTACTTGCCTAATTACTGCATGCAAGCCTTTAGCTCGCGATATGAAATCAGTTAGCGTACAATCCGCGCCTATTTCAATCAGTCAAACACCCTAAATGGCCTTTACTTTTAAGCAATTTCATATCGACGACCATGGTTGCGGCATGCCTGTCAGTACTGATGCCGTATTGCTTGGAGCTTGGGCTCCTATGACTCAGGCTAAGCATATTTTAGATATCGGTGCCGGTAGCGGTTTACTTAGCTTGATGGCTATGCAACGAAGTAATGCACATCTCACCGCAATTGAACTTGATGATACCGCTGTCCGCGCATGCGAGAAAAACTTCAGCACCTCCAAATGGCTGAGCCGATTGGATCTGGTACACGCCAGTGTGCAAGACTTTAGTTTGACTCATCAGGCAAGTAATGCTGTTAAGTTCGACCACATTATCTGCAATCCGCCCTATTTTAAGGGAGGCACTCAGTCCAGCAACCGACTTAGAGCACAAGCCCGTCACACAGATACCTTAGATTTTCGCTCACTGCTGCAAGCAATCGCTCAGCTATTGACCTCAACTGGCACTGCAAGTTTAATTTTGCCCACTCAAAGCATGTCGCCCTTTAATGAGGAACTACTCCGCTCTCCTTTATGGATGAATCAGATAACTGACATTCGAGATTCTGAGCAAAAAAGCCCTCATCGTCATCTATTTACCCTCAAACATCGAGATGCTGATTCTGAGCAAGATCTGTCACTCATAAAAGCTGATTTCTGTATCAAAGAACGGGACGGGAGTTACACTCAAGAGATGATTGCGCTAATCACAGACTTCTATCTAAAGTATTAACCCGTTAAAGTGGAATACGGAGTTGAAAATTAAAAGAGATAATTTGCTCTATTTTCATCAAGCTAAAACCAAATTAGTCGCTTTGTTCCTCCTTTAATGGTGATTTTCAATACTAATGATTTAAGTTAGTTCGATTAACCTTTATAATGTGCCGCTATTATTTATTGAGACCTGCACATGCAATTTGAAGACTTCCTGCTTGACCCTATATTATTAGAGTCATTGAAAGCCATGGGCCATATTAAGCCTACAACCATACAGCAACAAGCGATCCCATTGGCCATGGATCAGCGGGACATTCTTGCGCGTGCACCGACAGGAACTGGCAAAACGGCTAGTTTCTTACTGCCGGCTCTACAACATATTATTGACTTCCCACGTCGATTTTCAGGCCAAGCCCGAGTCCTTATTCTTACGCCAACCCGTGAACTAGCGAGTCAAATCCACAGATATGCCTCTCACTTGGCTTATGAGTTAGATTTGAATACTGTCATCATCACTGGTGGTGTCCCTTATGCTCCGCAAGAAGAAGCACTAAAAGGCAATGTTGATATTCTAGTCGCGACCCCCGGTCGTTTAATGGAATACATGGATAAAGGGCTATTTAACGCTGAAGAGGTTGAAATTCTGGTTATCGATGAAGCCGATAGAATGCTCGACATGGGCTTTTCTGCCGCGGTTGAAACCTTAGCAATCGAATCAGTAGGTCGTAAACAAACCATGTTATTCTCTGCCACATTAGAAGGCAGTGACGTAGGTCGTTTCTCTCATCAATTGCTTACTAACCCGGCAAAGATTGAAGCTGAAGCACCTCGCAGTGAAAAAGCAAAAATCCATCAGTGGATCCATATAGCTGATGATAAAGAACACAAATTTAAGCTCTTATGCAGTATTCTTCAGCAAGAAGAGACTAAGCGAACCATCGTTTTTGTTAAGACTCGCGAATCAGTCGCTAGCCTTGAAGGCTTACTGCAGAAAGTCGGCATCACCTGCAGCTTTATGCGTGGTGATATGGAACAAAAACAACGCTTCCAAGCACTCGGTCGTTTCACTAAAGGCGAAGTAAACGTCTTGCTTGCTACCGATGTTGCCGCGCGTGGTATTGATGTTGAAGACGTCACTCATGTAATCAACTTTGATATGCCAAGATCTGCCGATACCTATGTTCACCGCATAGGCCGCACAGGTCGTGCTGGCGCTAAAGGCACTGCAATCTCGCTAGTCGAAGCCCATGACATTCGTGTCGTAGGTAAGATTGAACGCTATTTAGATCAACCTCTTAAACGTCGATTTATTAAAGATCTTAGACCTAAGAATAAAGAAGCTAAGCCTCCAGGAAAGAATAAAGTTAAATCTGGTGAGAAAGTCTTTAGCAAGAAAAATAAAAAGAAGAAAAAGTAAACCTTATAATAAGGTAATGCTATTCTTGGGGCCGCTATCAGCGGCTCTTTTTTTGTTTTGGTGTCCAGACCTAACATTCGTTCAATAATTAACCAGCAATATCTATTAGTCCTAGCTCTTCAGTATTAATTATCTTCTCTCGCACCATTTAAACCACATTTGATACACTTTATTTACAAAAACGTTTTATCCCGCCTCCCGACTCTGTTAAATTCATTTATGTATAGGAATTTCAGCATGGAACAGCGGGAAAATAATGATAAAAATAATACTCCGAAGATTGACTCCCCTCTTTATTCTTGTTTTTTTTGGTTTAGCCGCTTGGCTTCTCATTAACACCAAAGAAGCCCCCGAACAGAAGGAAGAAGAAAAAGCAGTCCCTATCATAGATGTGGTTAAAGTCGAGCAGAAAACAGTCTCCTTAAACCTGCCTTCATACGGTGTTGTTACCCCAAAGAACAAAACTCAGCTGGTAACAGAAGTGAAAGGTCGCTTACTTACCATCTCTCCCAATTTTGTTGCCGGTGGTGTCGTCAAGAAAGACCAACAGCTTGCCGTGATTGAGCCTTCTGACTACGAGGCAGATCTGAGTCAGGCCCAAGCCAGCCTAGCCCAGGCAAACGCAGCATTAGAGGAAGAGATCGCCCGTGGTGAAGTCGCCAAAAATGATTGGAAAGGCTATGACGGTGGACTCCCCCCTGAACTTGGATTGCGTCTGCCTCAACTAAAAAAAGAACAAGCGAATGTGAAATTTGCTGAAGCCGCTATGGCTCGCGCTCAACGTAATCTTGAAAGAACCGTTATTCGGGCTCCTTTTGAGGGGATAATCAAAGTAAGAAATGTAGATCTGGGCCAGTACGTGACGTTGGGCACTAACTTAGGTGAGCTTTATGACACGCGCATTGCAGAAGTACGTCTTCCCCTCGCCAATAACGACCTTGCTTACCTTGAATCGGTAGATAATCCTGATACACAAGTCACCCTTAGCGCATCACTTGCGGGTAAAAACGTCACTTGGACTGGTGATATAGTCCGCAGCGAAGGCGTGATCGATGCCGACAACCGCATGGTTTATCTGGTTGCCGAAGTTAAAGATCCTTACCTGCGAGAATCTCATCAAGAGGGACGGTTACCGCTTAAATATGGCAGTTTTGTCACCGCTGTGATAAAGGGGCGTACCGTCGATGGTATTGTTGAGCTTCCACGCCATATAGTCCGTAACGGTCAGGTTGCTGTCATCTCCGTTAATAACATTGTTGAAGTTCGCGACGTTAACATCGTACGTACCGATATTAATAGTGTTTATATCAAGGATAGCCTGCAAGATGGCGAGCGTATCTCGTTAACAAAATTGGCCAGTATGCGTTCAGGGCAAAAAATCAAAATCTTAGGTGAAGCTAGCAAGGATGCCACTAACCTGCCTGAAACCGATATAACCAAAAAACACTTAGCTGCAGTGGGTGATCAATAATGGCCCCACAAACAGGAATAATGGCTTGGTTTGCAAGAAATGTTGTAGCCGCAAACTTGCTGATGATTTTCCTTATATTTGGCGGAATATTCAGCAGCTTTTTTATTATTAACAAAGAGATATTTCCCACTTTCGAACTCAATTACCTGCAAATTACCGTTGCCTATCCCGGCGCAGCACCTCAGGAGATCGAAGAGGGGATCAACATAAAAATTGAGGAATCGATTCAGGATATTGATGGCATCAAAAAAGTCACCTCTATCGCCAGCGAAGGGGTAGGGTCAGTCACCATTGAAGTGCAAGACAATTATGACCCGCAAGATGTTTTAGATGAAGCAAAAGTAAGACTCGATGCTATATCGACCTTCCCCGATAATATCGAAAAACCGAACATCTTTCGTATTAAACCAGAAAGCAATGTTATCTGGGTCTCTGTTTATGGCGATCTCGACCAACACGAAATGAAGGAGTTGGCCAAAAGTATTAGAGAAGAGATCACCTCACTTCCTTCGGTAACCCGAGCAAAAGTCACTGGGGTACGCGATTACGAAATAGGCATTGAAGTCTCAGAAAATAAACTCAGAGAGTATGGGCTTAGCTTCGCTCAGGTGGCAAAAGCAGTGCAAAGTTCCTCTATCGATCTTCCTGGCGGTGCAATTCGGGCACAAGATGGTGACATTCTATTGAGAACCAAAGGCCAAGCTTATACCGGAGAGGATTTTGCTAAAATCTTGGTGTCAACCCAGGCCGACGGTAGCCGAATCATGTTGCCACAAGTTGCCACCATTAAGGATGATTTTGAGGAGCGCCAGGAGTACACTCGTTTTAATGGTAAACCAGCAGCAATTATCGAAGTTTCCAGTATTGATGATCAAAATGCACTAGAGATCTCAGCTCAAGTAAAAGAGTATATAGCCGAACGTAGTAAGTCCTTGCCTGCATCTGTCAAGCTAGACACTTGGGGCGATCTGACTCACTACCTTAAAGGTCGTTTAAACATGATGCTATCCAACATGTTCTACGGCGCCTTGTTAGTATTTCTCATTCTCGCGCTTTTTCTCGAGATCAAACTGGCCTTCTGGGTCATGATGGGATTGCCGGTCTGTTTCTTAGGCACCGCATTATTAATGCCCGTTGAACCCTTTTCGATGTCGATCAACCTATTAACTCTATTCGCTTTTATTCTAGTACTCGGCATTGTTGTCGATGATGCTATTGTAATAGGAGAGAGTGCCTACACAGAAACTGAACGCCATGGTCACTCTCTTGATAACGTCATTAAAGGCGCGAAAAAGGTCGCTATGCCAGCCACCTTCGGGGTATTAACCACCATAGCCGCCTTTGTGCCCATGCTGATGGTATCGGGCCCTCAAGGGATTATCTGGAAATCCATTGGCATGATTGTCATCCTCTGTCTAGTGTTCTCCTTAGTCGAATCTAAGCTTATTTTACCGGCTCATCTGGCTCATATGAAGCCTAAAAAACCTAACCTTAACCCCAATGTATTTGTGCGCTTTAAAATTGCCCTTAACGACAAGCTTCAATATTTTATTAACCATAAGTATCGCTACTTTTTAGAAACCTGTATCAAGAAAAGGTATACCGTTGTTGCCGTATTTATCGGGGTGCTTATTTTATCTGTGGCCCTAGTTGTTAGCGGGACAGTACGTTGGGTCTTCTTTCCAGATATACCCTCGGACTTCATTCAGGTTCAATTGGAGATGGAAGCGGGTAGCTCAGAAGAGAACACCTTAAAGGTTGTCAAGGAGATTGAGGACGCCCTTTATGCCATGAATCAACAGATAAAAGATGAAGTAGGTTACCCTGTAGTTCAACACAGCTTTATTGACATGAGTTCACGTACCTCAGCCTTTATCTTTGCTGAACTCACCAAGGGCGAAGATCGTGAGGTCGATGGTGAAAGGATCGCCAATGTTTGGCGTGATAATTTACCCGAATTACTATCCGTTAAAAAACTAAACATCAATGCCAGTACCAATGACACTGGCGCTGATATCTCATTCAGACTCTCTTCCAGTAATTTAGAGCAGCTAGCAGCAGCCTCCGCTGAACTAAAGAATAAACTGAAATCCTATGAAGGTATCTATGATATTTCCGATAACAATTCATCAGGAAGTCTTGAGATCCGCCTCAACATCAAGCCTGAAGCAGAGGCCCAAGGGTTAACCTTGTCAGATCTCGCCAGTCAGGTTCGTTACGCTTTTTACGGCTTCGAAGCACAGAGAATATTGCGGAGTAAAGAGGAAGTGAAGGTGATGGTGCGTTATCCTCTCGATCAACGCCGCTCTATTGGTCATCTTGAAAATATGATGATACGCACTCCAAATGGAAATTCTGTCCCCTTCTCTACTGTTGCTGATATTCAGTTAGGAGATTCCTACTCATCCATTACCCGAGTCGATGGACGCCGTGCTATCTCTATTATTGCCAATGCCGATAAAGATAAAGTGGAGCCCTCTAAAATCGTTGCTGAAATTCAAGAAGAATTTCTGCCCTATTTAGAAACGCAATATCCACAAATTTCAACAACCTTAGATGGTGGCAGCGCCGATGAACAAAGTGCATTAGTTAGCTTAGTGCAGGGCTTCTTATTCGCACTATTTGCCATCTATGCCTTGATGGCAATACCATTGAAATCCTATAGTCAACCATTCATCATTATGGCGGTGATCCCTTTTGGTATCATAGGGGCGTTGTTTGGCCATCTGCTGCTTGGCTTAACACTCAACATTCTTAGCTTATGTGGCATCGTCGCACTCGCTGGCGTTGTCGTGAATGACTCACTCATTCTGGTCGACTTTGTCAATAAGGCGCGAGCTCAGGGTCAATCGATAATCCAAGCCGCGGTGGACTCAGGTTGTTATCGTTTTCGCGCGATAATCTTAACGTCATTAACGACCTTTGTTGGGCTAGTTCCTATTCTTTTGGAAACCAGTTTGCAAGCTCAGATCGTTATCCCTATGGCAACTTCTCTCGCTTTTGGTATCTTGTTTTCGACGGTGGTGACACTAATTTTGATCCCGCTGCTTTATATCATTCTTGATGACATCAGGCATCTCTTATCATGGTTAGGTAAAGCGTTGCGACGTTTCTATGTCTGGTGGTGGCAACCAAAGCATCATCAAGATGATATCGCTTAAGCGATGACAATATAGGGAAAAGGGAGGCTTGCCTCCCTTTTTCGATCTGGGCAACATTATCATCTCTTGATTTGGGATAAGCTGCCCAGCTTATCAGCCACTTTAGATCCCATCTTATGAGCAACTCAACACTCGTTTACGATATACGCAACAGTCGCTACCTCAATATTACTGGTCGCTGTACTCTGCGCTGTCAATTTTGCCCTAAACATAACGGCAGTAAACAGGTACATGAGTATCAATTGGATCTAGATAATCAGCCAAAAGCTGAAGAGATCATCGCCTTGCTAGGCAATGTGGAACTATTTGAAGAGTATGTTTTTTGTGGCTATGGTGAACCCACACTTAACTTGCCAACCTTGATGAGTGTTGCAAAGGTAATTAAACAAAGAGGTGGACGAGTCAGAGTCAATACCGATGGTTTAGGTAATCTATTTCATAAACGCAATATTTTGCCTGAGTTGGCCCAGTACGTAGACAGTTTATCCATCTCTCTCAATGCCGATACAGAACAAGCCTACCAACGCCATTGTAAACCTAAGCTCAAAAACAGCTACCAAGCAGTTAGGGCATTTATCACACTCGCACCTGATTATATAAATTCCGTACAGGTCTCGGCAATTGATGGACTTGAAGGAGTGGATATTGAGGCTTGCCGAAAATTTGTCACCCGCTGTGGAGCCGAATTTAAACATAGAGTGCTAGGCGTAGTTGGCTAGATATGCAGATAATGAAAAAAACTATCATTAAGTTATCTCAATACAACTGCCACTGTTTGGATGATAAATTTGTGTTAATATCTCTTTCCATAAAACAGATAACTAAAAAACATCAATGCTGACGCGCAAACAACCTCTTCTCATTGCTGAACAAGGGATCCACTGGTCTCATCAACGCCTACTGGCTATCGCAGCTCAGATCTGTTTATTAATCCTCACCGTAACGCTTCTCAGTAATGTCATTATCACCATCGGCGAGCGTCGGCTTCAGGAAGACTGGGCGATTCAGAGATACAGTGAACTACAGGCTGTCGGTACTGTAATTGCGGATAAGATCGCATTTCAGCAATTTCGCACACAGATGTTTGCTAAATCAGAGCTACTTAAGCGATACCTAGAGTTTCCCAGCAGCGAAAGAGAAGAGAAATTAACCCATAACTGGAATATTATCAGAAATAATATTCCAGAGCTGCTTGATTTAGCTCTGTTCGACCCCCAAGGTAATTTTAAATTTGCCACCAGTGATGACTTTGGCCGTGAACCTCTTCCCGCAGTGTTACTCGGTGCTTCCCGTAATATGGGAGGCGATGAGATCTACACGTCGCCACTGGAATTTAGCCCAATCAAGGGTAAGCTAGAACCTTATATGTATCAACTTGCTTGGCTTGAAAATCCAGATCAGAGTATCAGAGGTTATCTGGTCACTTATACCTCAATGGCTCAGATATTAAAAAGCATAAAACCAGCCTACTCAAGTAGCCAGTCACCACTGCTTATGCTTGATACACAGGGACTACTCTACGCTGGAGCTGAAGCAACGCCTCCATTGCAAAGAATACCTGATACCATGGGCGGTAGCCTTAGACAAAGCTACCCCGCACTGTGGCGTAAGATGGCGATCAGTAACTTCGGCCAATTTCACGGTGACAATGCAACATTTGTCTATTTGAAGGTTGAGTTCACCGATCAATATGAAACTCGCAGAGAGTATTTCCTAGTCTCCTATATACTTAATGACGATATTGCTGCTAAGTTCACTGAATGGCGAAGCTTACTGGTTGTCGGGGCTTCTGTACTGACCATTCTGGCATCTTTACTTATATTTCTCAGTCACCTTTATAGGTTGGAGCAAGGCTCGCGGAAATACAGTATTGAGCTTTCTAGTCGTCTGTTTTGTCGCAACATTGGTTGTATTATCGTTAGGAATAGCCGGGTGATTTCTGCAAATAAGAAAGCAGCCGAACAGCTAGGTTTACCCAAAGATGAGCTACTCGATCGTAGTCTGCAACGACTCCTGCATTTAGAAGACCATGAGTATTCTGAGATAATGCTTAAGGTGCAGCACGATGGCGAATGGATTGGAGAGTTTGACTCAGGGGGTGAGAGTCAGGCACAACTTATCGCACATATCAAAACTCAGCATGAACCGATAAAAAATAATCAATATTTATTGATCACTTTTGAAGATGTTAGTGAATTAAACAGTGCAAGAAATGATGCTTATATAAACCAAATGCTTAATGATAGCGCAGTTCCGACGGCCCTGATTCAAGCTGATGGTAACTTGGTACGCACAAACCAAGCCTTTAATGAACAACTCCAAATTCAGCAGAATCCAACACAGGATCTAACCGAACTTTTAAACCGCGACTTAGGTAACAAATGGTCGCAAATATTACAACAGATAATCCTTCAAGGAAGTTGGAAAGGGCAAGTTATCTGCTCACAAAATAATAATAGCTGTCTTCAAGCGACCCTTAGAGGACATTTGGATCCCTCCGGTGAGATTGAATATATCGTATGTACTTTTGAACAGGCAGTTGAAAAGAAGTTGCTTGCAGAACGTGGCGAACTGGTACCTCATCGTACGACTGTGTTAGTCAACCTGAGGGATCTAGAAAGTTACTTTAAGTCACTAGAACCTAAAAGCAGAGAAACGTCAAGCTTGATACTGATGGATATCACAGCAGAAAGTATGCTGAGCCACATGAGTGATATAGGTCAATTAGAAAACAGACAGAAAGAAGTTGAACTAAAAATATTACGAGATCTGCCAGCCGGATATCAAATGTCCCATTGGCAATTAGGCAAGCTGATCATCATATTGCCAAACACCGATGCCGATAAAGCTCACCATTTCGCGATAAAATCCATGAGTAATTTAAGTGACATAGGCTTAAGTGATGGGATCTGTATGGGGATTGCAGCCTATCAAACCGGGCTGACATTAGAGCAATACTTAAGTAACGCCGAAGTTGCACTTAAGCGAGCAAAACAGACCGGGGAACAGATGATCTGTCAGGCATTTACTCGACAAAACATAGGATAATTAACCAAGGATAAAGCAGAGAAAGTCGTGAGTGTCGCGATGAAACTTGTCGTTATTTAGACAGATTAATCCATCGTTGGAACACCATCGGGGAGATCACTCTGACTGACATCGACAATGGTTGAACGATTCATAGTGACCTTGTATCTGGCATATTTAGTTTCCTCTTTGCCATTTTTAATGGCGAGGATCAAATTAATCTGATAGCGGCGCTCGACTGAGTCATTACTTATCTTACCATCTTGCTCTTTATAGATCTTAGCCTTGCCTCGCTCCAAATAGCGAGCAAACGGTGCCAAACTAATGTTAACTTGCTCCTGAATTGAGGTGTATCCAGTTAGAAACTCTTTCTGGGTCACTCGGGTATGGATCCCATAATGAAGCACTTCTGTATCGAGTTTATTTTGGCTATGGCGTCGCTTCAAGATGCCAGAAACAGTATCGGGTAATTCGGCACTCTTCATAAAATCAAGCCATACCAACTGTTTTGCAATGGCTGTTTGGCTTGTGGTATCCCTTAGTATTCGGCTCCACTTGGGCCGACCTTTTTGAATAACACGCCATAATGCATTGCGTATATCCTCTTTAAATATCTCACGAAATCCATATATCACTGCCAAGGTAAGCACTAACGCGATAGTTAAGCCACTAAACACACCTTGCGCCTTAATAATCAAGGCCGAGACCACTAACATCACCACAGCAGTTGCAACACCTGTGGTCATTTTTTTAAGGCCAGTGCCTAAGGTTTTAAGCTCATCTTTTAATACAACACCTTGCTGAATTAATCGCCTTAATAGCAACATCTTATTAGAGATACGATTAGGGTCATCCTGAGTCTGTTGGGAGTTGTAACGCCGCTTATCTCGATGTAGACGCTCACCACGACAGAGTTCAACAACACTCTCTACTACCTCATTGTAACTACTGCTTCTGGGCGCTCGTGACAATAATTTAAGTAACTGTTGTTCACAAAACCAAGAGAGATAGTTATCGGCATTTTCGAAATAAGATTTCCATTTCGGGTCGCTAGGCTCATTACGACGAAACTTTTTCAACAGTTGTGCCACTAATTCGCTCAACTCTTTAAGGTCTGTATAAAAGACTTTTGGGTCCTCAATCTGCGCCAGCTCCTTCACGTCTGTTTCGATAGCCACAGCAAACTGATAAGCAAATAAGTTTTGGTAGAGCCTAAACTCCTCAATTGTTCGCTTCTTCTGGCTGATGAAACGACTCTGTACCAAGGGCAGATGTAAACCAGTGGAGTAATAAGAGCGACGGCCAGTAATGGACGAATGGTAATACTCTTCCTCATCAAGGCTATGAGGTCCAATCCCCATCTCTTTGGGCAGAAAAAAATAAAGATCCAGACGTCGATTATCACCCACCTTCATCTGATGAATAAATTTTATTGAAAGCGATTCTTCCTGCTTAACGCGAATTTTAGACACTGAACCCCTGAATATTTGCGAAATAAAATCAAACACTTATTTTAATTAACTATAGCTCAAAAAGTCATTTATTGAACTAAACGACAACCACAGACAGTATTACTCGGTTGAAAAAGCACTACAGCATAATCATGCTGCTCATTGAAATCTAGCATCTCAACACTCAGATTATGCATTCCTTTATTATCCAGGTTAAAGGAGCTGACATAGGAGAGGTAGCGCATATGTTCCGGCGGTTTCACCTCACTATCAAACCCAAACTCCTCCTTAGTTTTTACTGAAAATAAATACTTTTGCGCATCGAGGCTGACATCCAACACACTTCCTTTCATCCTGATATTACCAGCAGAACTGCCATCATGGTTAAAATATCGATAATTTAACTGTGCTAACTTTCCTTTGGCAAACACATCGACCAAGAGATAATGACGACTGACATTTTCTCCCGGTTCATTACGATCAAAAAGCTCTGAACTACAGCTCATCATCAAAGTTTGTGATGGATTAAGGTGGCGATAGCTGATTGTCACGCTGACGATTAATATAATCAAGACGAATGTGTTGATCCCCCAGAGTAATTTTCTATTCACAAATGTCGACCTCATCTAACCAAGCTTGTGAAATGAACTGTTTTTGCTGACGGTAATCGGTTAACTTCAAATTTCTGATCTTAGACTGACCTAATTTTTCTCCCTTCATGGTGATATTAAACACTTGCTTATCATGGGATAAAGATAGGTAGACCTGTTGCCAAGGTGTCGAATGACATAGCTTAAAACCCGCTTTAAGCTGTTCCACTAAGACTAACAAGGGTTCATTATTAGTCTTAGACTTACTGAAACTCATCAGATTTAATGACTGCCCTGAAGAAAGCAACAAATTTACATTGTTTAACGCTTCTGTGCGTCCACCTGCACTCTTATATTGATTCAGAGATACCATCACAAGCAGAACAGCAAAGCCCAGTATTACAATGGTGAATATAGCCTTGAGCTTAGGTGCAACCAGCCACCTCTGTTTGAATGAGCGAGTATCTCTGCGTAAGCGATAACCTCTCCCCTTTACGGTCTCGATAAGATGCTCATGTTCTGTCCCCAGAAATGAGCGCAACATGAATACGGCACGAGTGACCGATGAGTCACTTAAAGCTGGATGATTCTCATCAGCAGCCCCTAACTTTTGCTTTGCAACCACACTGCCCCGATGGGCAAGCAAGAGCTTAAGAACCTGCAGCTCAGCTCTAGGTAAAAGCCACAACTCGCCGCTTGCAAGATTCTTTAGTTGAGCTTGGTGAGCATCAAACTGACAAATACCCAAGATCATAATATGCCCCATCATCATTTTCACAGGGATAATAGGTAAATTAACGCAACATTTCTGTGATCACAGCTATCTCCTCTAAAAGCCCACATCAAAAGATAGAATTAAAAGTCAGTAACTTATTAGTTTGCGAACAGGATCACATTGATAAATCTGTAAATCTATTGGCAATTTAAGATTCAAAGTCGATAAATTTACATGAAGATTACAAATATCCAATTATCGATCACTTTGTTCAGTGAAATACAGATACAAACTTAATATATTCATCGAATAAAGCCATTACCTTTACCCGCTTATACTTAACTCTCTGTCTGCTTTTATCCTAAGTATTCATCCATTTCAAATCACACTATTTGTCACTCTCAAGATGGACACTAATCCCAAGTCAATGGATCGGAAAATCCTGTCCACAGAACCAAACTTCGATCAAGCAGTATAAAATTAAGGGAACATAATGAGCATTAATAGACGCCAAGCATTAACAAGAATCATAGGCATAAGCACTGTCGCTGCCGGAGTGACTCTGGTTGGAACATCTGCCTTTGCTGCCACTGATGATCAAGGCAACTTCCATCTTGAGCTAGGTGATAAACTAAAATACGTTCCGCTTGATGCCATGGCCACGGCAAAGCTCGCTTATGAAACAGGTGGTGGTTGTATGCATCAGGTTTTTCACTCTCTAGTGACCATGTTAGCTAACTCCACCAGTCAAGATGCGGCAAAATTTAAAACCATACCAACGTCATTAGCAGCTTACGGATTTGCAGGAGTTGTTGGACAAGGTACCATCTGTGGCAATTTGAATGCTGCAGGCATGTTGATAAACATTCTGGATGACATTAATGGGCAAAACTCCGCAGTTATTGGTGCTGCATTCCGTTATTACGAAAGTGCTGAGCTACCATTCTCATCACCTGAGTTTGTGGCTGGTATCGGTTCTACCGATGAGAAAACAGCGCTTGTCGGCAGTTCTTCTACAGCAAATAGTATTCTATGTCACTCCTCAATCAGTAACTGGTCTAAAGCATCTGGTAAGACATTCAGCCAAAAAGGCGAACGCTGCTACCGACTATCAGCCTCTATTGCTTACCATTTAGTCGAGCTACTTAATCGCGCTTATCACGGTGAGGATATTGCCGCTCTACCTGGGTCAAAACCATCAGATGATACTCAGAGCTGTCAAAGCTGTCATGGCGTCAGCGATACCATGGCATCAGCAGCTAGCGTGAAGACTGACATGGAATGTGCAACTTGTCATACCGGCCACTTTAACTAAAGGAGCGCGTAATGAACCACAAACAACTCGGCTCGCTCTTAGCTTGTACTCTATTAGCCTCGGCATGCGGCAGTGATAATAATGACAGTAACGATGGTGGTGAGATCTCCCCTCCTCCGGTAGTCGCAACAGTCGATATCGACAAGGCCACCAGTATTCAACTTGAACTAACAAGCTTTGAAGGGCTATCTGGCGCATTGAGTTTTAGCTTAAGTGATAAAGAGCAACAAGCGATCATCCATGCTAAAGATTACAACATTATCTACTTTGGCTTCCCAGAGAAAAATACTAAGCTCAACAACCCTAAATCATGGCAACGCTGGCACCTTACACGCACTTACAGCTGTAATAGCCAGCAAAATAAATGTGAGGGCATACTGACGGAGTCAGAAACTAAGGGCAGTTACACTTTTGAAGCCCCGAAACTAGACTGGAGCAAGGGAGACTCTGATGAGACAGTAAGTCAATATAAGGTTGCTATAGAGATAAAGGGGACACTTAGCAGCAATGAGCTAGAACTCTTACCCACACTCTAAAGCCCCTACACTCTCGGAGAGGTTCGCCTCTCCTTTTACCTTAATCAAGTTACCCGAAATATTGATCACAAAATGGGGGCTTATCACTAGAAAGTGAGCTTATTATCCTTGAGGTCACATCCCCATAGTCCATCATCGGGAGCAAATTGAATAATGGCATAATTCTGCATTTCATCTATTTCGATCAACTGAATATCGAGCAACAAAGGGCTGACACTCGTAATCGCTAACCGACTTGAATCGATAACTGCTGCCATATGATTTGAAAAGGATTTTTGGGTTAAATTAGAGATTATTTGACCATGTTCAAGCTTCAATTTAAAGGTCAGCGATGCCAAGTCAAGCTTATCAATCTTACCGCTTAAAATGATGGAATTAATCTCTCCACCAGACTCTATAAAGCGATACATGAGTGACACTGCTTCTCCCACGACCTTAATCACTACCTCGACCTTATTAACCCGATCAACATCTTTACCGTGGAGATTTGCTTGGCATGAAAAGGTCAGGTTCTCTTCCGGACCAACAAAATAATGTAACCCGATACAGATACTAATAATCACTAATAAGCTGCACATTAATAACCATGCTTTCTTGACATAGCTCATTGTTTTTAGCCGTTGATTAACCACAAATCCCTACCTTAATTAACCAAGATTGATCAATGAAATACCAATCATCATCTACAGGTACTTGTTTCAGGTTTTTAATCTCGCTGCTCCCCAAATTCTCCCGCTTAAGTACGATACTGATTAGATTATCATCATGAGAAACGGAGACAAATATATGCTGCCACGGCACTTTCGCGCACATTTCAATATTTTTTGCCAAGAATTTTATCTGACTACGATACTCATTTTTCAATTTGATATTGGTAAATATGGGGTAAAAAGAAACCTTAGACGATTGACTGGTAAGCATCTGTTCTTGCACTGGGTTAATCTGCACAGCTGGAACAAAGACAGAATTAATAATCCAGAGTAACCCTAATAACAGTCCAATAAAAATGGCATAATGCTTAGCTGAAATACTGCCGAATGGAGTCGAAGAAATATTTTTTACCTTTGACTTTTGTGTACTGTGCAATACATAGCCTTGCTTATCCACAGTCTCAATCAATCCAGTGTATTCCACGCCAAGATAGAAGCGAATACGTTCAATAGCTTCAGTCAGCAGCGCATAAGATCGCTGTTCTTCTGGCATAGCCAGTAACAACTCTTCCCTAGATAGCACTTGACCGCGATGCAGCACCATGGTCTCTATGACTGAATACTCTGCAGCGGACATCTTCCAACTCGTTTCATTGGCAAGATTAGATAATGTTTTATTATTCATATCTAACCAGCATGAGCCAATTTGCATATATCTTTCTCAACTCATTTAATAGCAAAATATTGTAGCCTCTCCTAGCAGATTGTTCTGTGATCACAAGTCATTATTTTTTCTGAATAATAAAAAGCGTGACCTAGTGCTCATATTGATTAAACATCAATAAAATACAACGTAAAGATCCGTTATTGAATCTAATGGAAAGTAGTGATTATAGGAGGGGGATGTTGCATATAAGATAAAAGCACCAAAAGGTGTTTTTTTATCGACTTGAAAGCCTTGCACAGCAAGGAACTGGCAATGCGCTGACCACGCATTGACCACACATAACCGTTAGGAATGAAAAAACCGCCTAAATTGGCGGTTTTTTATTGCTTAGATCTGTAAATATAGAATACTTTGAGTACCGCTCTAAATCACTTCTGAACAAAAAAATTTAGAGCGTTAATTCTAATCAACCTAGCATTGTCTAGAAAATGTAACTTCATTTATTCGAAGGCATTAATTTGCTACGACCCTCTGGTCAAGCACATTAGTTGAGATATTATATGTATCGAAGACCAGAATATTCTACACACCATTAACACCTTGTTCTTGTTGCTATTGCACAATCATAAAACGAGAGCATGTTCACAATAATATATGGTTTTTTATAGGATATTTACCCCTTACCCTACATAAATGAGAGTGTAAATGAAAAAATCAATTCTAATGATTGCATTGCTATGTGGTCTAACTGGGTCGGCTGTCGCAAGGGATCTCGAAAATCTTACGTTTGAAATGAAGGATTTAACCACAGGAAAAATAGTCGGCGACATCGTTGTTGATAAAAGCCAATACGGTGTGATTTTTACGCCTCATTTAGACAAGCTATCACCCGGTCTTCATGGTTTTCACGTTCATCAAAACCCTCATTGCGATAACAGCATGAAAAACGGCAAGGCAATCGTAGGTGGAGCTGCAGGTGGCCACTATGATCCTGAAAAAACTAATAAACATGGCTATCCTTGGGGGGCTGGTAATCATAAAGGCGATCTACCAGCTCTTTATGTAGACCTTAAAGGTCAAGCTCACAACCCTGTATTAGCACCAAAGCTGACGCTTAAAGAGTTGAAAGGACGTTCACTCATGATCCATGTAGGTGGTGATAATCATTCAGATCATCCTATGGTACTGGGTGGCGGTGGTTCTAGAATGGTTTGCGGTACAGCTAAATAGCCCTTGTGAAATAAAATCTTAGCCTTGCTTAGCAGGGCTTTTTTATGCTTGAAGGTTTAATGATATGTTAAGCATCGCCCTAGCTCTCTTCTGGATAGAAAAAATTTAGGGTTAAAGCTTTGTAATTTCATTATTGTACTACGATAAATATGGTTAAATTAAGAAGGACTAAAGAGACTGTAGTGGTCGACCCATAATTAGGGGTAATCACAGTATTTGTGATGCCAACATCATTAAGGGATTCGCAAGACACCGTATATAGTTAATTTACTCTGACCCGATTATTGAAAGGAGTACCCCTCTTATGGGGATGGTTTTGGATTGGATTATATTTGAGAGTTGATAGCCATTAAGAAAATAGACTGGCCACCACACTAAACAGGGCTCGCGTCCATTTACATACAAATGCAACGGACTCATAAATTGGATAAGAAAAAGCCCACCCTTGAGTTCGGGATGTAACCCACAACAGGGAGATTGTAGCGTGAACTATGGAAAATAATATTAACGATAATAAGACTGTATTTGCATAAATCAGTTTACTTCGCAGGTTTTTCCGAAAAATGTAGATGGCATTAAAGGCTTCGCTACTCTTCTTCTCAAGTCGCCCCATCAAGCTTTCATATTCGGCCTTTATCGATTTAATAGATTGCAACTCAGATATCATCATCATTGAGAAAACAACAGACACAATCAGCGCAACCAACCCCACACCGATATTGACAGCTATAATTTCATCGTGACTGGCACCACTATTCGCTGTTGCAACTGCCTGCGTTCGGGTTGAAGTTAAAAATATTACAGCTGGTATTGTAAGTGACTTAATTAGCGATGCACTTATCAGGTCGTTAACTTTAATCATGTAATCCCTATATCGCTCCTCATATTCCTCTCGCAGCTTATCAAAAGAAAACCCAACGGAGTACGCCTGATAAGCCTCATCAAACTTAAGACTAAAAGAACTAAAGTTACTAAGTAGATAAGCGAACTTATCATCAGTTTCAACGTGATATAGAAATGAATGAAGGGTATTCTGTAAAATATGCCCCTTCTCCACCTCGTGCGGCTTATCTTTTTGGAGAAGACTTAAGAACTTTGTTAATCCATCAAACCCATTTTCGAGGCATGACGCGCTATACAGACCATTCAAATAAAGCTTTCCCTTGTATAGAAAGGTCAGTCCGTTTGCGGTGTCGTCATCAGACTTATCAAGCAAAGCGGACCACAAGCTATGCACTTCCAAATAGTGCTTCAACCTACCAGAAGGGGTTTCGCAGGGATAATAAATAACTCCCTCAGCCTCCGAAGTTACAACAAAGCTGCTTGGTTTTTCCGTTGGATGAGTCTCTATCAAGCTTTCAAAATTTTCAAAGAACCTGACAGGGCCAATATCCACATTAAAAAAAACTCTTACCGTCTCGCCATAATTTTTAGAGCAGAAATCCTCAACCAACTTCTTTCTTTTAACCCTACTACCCACCACCCCGACATACTCACTCACTAAGTTGTGGACTGACGCTTTTTTTATAAGCTCTAGATTTCTATCGCTCAGTATAACTTCCGCAACCAAGTCATCGCCCTCCCATTTAGGTGGCAAAGCCTCGAATATTTCTTGGGTCTCGTCGGGAGTTATATCATTCACCTTGTTTATCCGCAGGGGGTAAGTACGCCAAAACCTCATCTATAATATCTTGAGGAAGATTTTTGAATGTTAATGTTTTATGGTTTCTATCGAAAATAATAGATTTGTTCAAGGCTCCCGTACTAAAGCTAATCTTGTAGTCCTTATTCTCGCCTTGTATACGTGAAAACGACCTAAGTGCCGCTTTATCAATCCCAATCGTATCACTCAACTTAAACTCATTATGCGCTATATCTAAAAATTGATTACACTCATCCTCCTTGGGAAACAAGTGCATAGACAAGCACTCAAGACTAATCCGCTCCTCATCATAATTTCTCATTCTGTCATGACAATAAGCCTGAGCTGACTCACACAAAACGCTTATCCGCTCAGTTGGAACGCCTAATCGCTGACACGTTTCAGTTATAGCATCTTTTAATGCGTTAGTATCAGCCTTATAATCACTTGGCTCAGTACACCCTAGGAAGTCCTGAAAATAGCGTCTAACATCCCCAGTGCCTTTTCCTAGCTTGAAGGATATAGGCCTAGAGGCACCCTCAACCCAATCATTAATGCAAATTTTAGCCCCTAGATTCAGGGAGTCTAAGTTAATCCGCTCAATATCCTCAAAGGTCAGATCTTTATCATTGATATCTGTGCCGTCGATTCGATGTAAAAATACTGTGCAGAGGTAGTAAACCTCTTCACCACCAAAGTCCTGCGAATAGTAATATGTAATTAGAAAGCCATCTCTCGCATTTACCGCCTGAGCCTTGTTTAACTTTCTAGCTAACAGCTCCGCGAAGCGGGATGAGAGGAGTCTGTAGCCCTCAAAAAGCATATCATCATGCTTGAAGCTACCTTTCATTAGGTTTGAAAAAGCTGACTCTTCAGGCTCTTTGACAAACTCCCCGACCTTCATCCCTCCACCTTTAAATAAAGTCGTCAGCTTGGTGGTTACATTCTCGGATAATTTAGTAACATCGTTCTCTTCTTTCCTTGTTTTGGAAATGGCAGTACTTTTATCATCACGCTTGATAGAGGAAATAATTAGATTATGAATGGTACCGTCCATAAGGCTCCTAAGAAAATATGAGAAATAGGTAAATATGGAGCGATTACACTACATAAAATATAAAAACTCAATCAACTATCGATTATTTCATGTTATAAATCAAAGAACTCAGGCTAATTCAATCCTAGTAACATATATGGAGGGCTTTAGGGTTTTCAAAGTTCCAATCAGAATTTAAAAGGGCATTATTCAGCACTAAACACCTCTATCCCTCCAGAGTTATTTAGCCTGAATTATGTTCGCTTCACTTACTACACCCGCACCACAAAAGGAACTCAACTCCTCATCTTTGAATGTGAAGTTCTTAGTGGATTTAACTATTTCAGTCTTTTCAAAGATAGAGTAAAAGCAAGATTTACCATCTTTAGCTGCATAAACAAAAGAGTTGTTTCGGTGAATGTAATAACCCTTGGTATTCTCCAAAACTATTTCGCCCATAATTTTTTTACCATTTATAAGTATCTGAGTACACTGCCTTATATATTTGTCCTTGATCATTTCAGTGGTGACCACTGAGCAAACGTCACGATCCATTCCTTCCTTTATATAATCACTCCCAGCCATATAACCAAACAATGTAGGCAACAATAAAATAACCACAAACATAGGTATTAGATGGGTTAAGGTTATCAACGTCACTAAAATAGCAGTAATGCTTGATGCCAACCCTAAAACCATTAAGGAAAACTTCACCCATACCTTATTGAAGAGCACCAGCGACGATTTTTTGACCTTAACTGCCACTTCTTTAACTTGATTATTGTTCCTGTACAGAGTAACAAGAGCTAGACTTAGCATAACAATGAAAATTAACGCGGGGCTGTGGAATAAAATACGATTTAACACACTAGCCAAGCCTTTCCAGTAACTATCAATTCCTAGCTTGCTCATCAAGTGTATGTAACCCAAGACTGCAGAATTGAAAATTTCCCTGACTTCGTAGTTCCCCGAAAGGTTACCCAACCCCATAGCTAATATGACGCCTTTTTGGTAACCCACCCCAAACAAAGCTGAAGCCAGCGTCATTAAACCAAATATCTTTAATACCCAACTCAGAGAGCCAATGCCATCAGCATCTTTCCCCTCTACCGAACCAGCAACATTCTCACTACTACTTTTCACAGCCTCTCCCTAGACATTAATGAAAACATTAATGAAAACATTAATAACTCACACAACAATACTTACCAATCATTAATTGAATCTACCACCACAAACAGCGATTTAATATCAAAATCATGCGTGTATATTGTAATATACCTAGCTCTGTTTTTTGGTGACCATCTACAGCTTGAAACAGGGACGTTGCCGCTAAATCAAAAGCTAAATCAAAAGCTAAATCAAAAGCTAAATCAAAAAATTTAATCAATCTTCATTCGAAGGCTAACAAGTTTTAAGGCAGAAATAAGTTAACAACTCAAATTTTAGGGTTCTGACAAAACTCAATCTATCGAACATTCGTAACGGTTATGAAACAAAAAGCCGCCTTGGTTGGCGGCCTCTTTTATCTTCACAACACTATGTAAAACTGCCCACTGTTTGATTAAAGATCTTCGTATCCATCTCTATCCCGATAAACCGTCTCCCCAATTTCAACGCAGCTTTACCTGTCGAACCGCTCCCCATAAAACAGTCCAGCACCACTTCATTCTCTCGACTGCTCGCTGTAATGATATGTTCAAGCATTGGCGCCGGCTTTTCACATGGATGTTTGCCAGGATAATACTGTACCGCTGCAAATGACCATACATCGGTAAATGGCAGTTCTTTAGTCACCGTGAACGGACGTCTAAGAGCTTGATACTCTGCCTTTAAATCATCGAACTGACGAATTAACGTCTGGTAGTCATGATTTAGCGCAGTAAATTGACCGACTAATTCTTCATGCGAAGCATCAAGCCCATCGCGTTCGTATCGTGCGAACAGCTCCTGCAGTTGTGCGTATTGTTTCGCGGTCGGTAACTTCCATTGTGAGCTGCTGAACCAATGAGATGACATTTGGGTCCCAGTGGCTTTATTGATTTCTCTAGCCGGCACATTCAATCGCGCTTTAGCATCTTTAAAGTAATTGATGAGTGGCGCAAACACCTCGCTTTTTAAGTCCTGGCACTTAAGGTGGTAGTTCGATGCGCCTTTCGCTAATCCCTCAGAGCCATAGTGGCCACACATAATAATGCGCTCAGTCGCCGGAAAAAATGCACGCAGCGTTTCTTTGCATGCTCGATTCCAAGGTCCACTCGGTTTTGTCCACACGATATGACTCAGCACATCAAAGCGCTGCTTGAGTAGCAGCTCCGTTTCTGCCCCAAGGCGAGAACTGCAAAACAAGTACAGCGTGCCCGACGGTTTTAATACCCGCCATAATTCCAATGCCACACAATCAAGCCAGGATAAAAACTCCTCTTGGGTGGCCCATTGATTATCCCACGCATCACGCTTCACTTTGTAATACGGCGGGTCGGTAACAATCAGGTCGATGCTGTTATCTGGTAATGTCTTGAGTGAGGTTAAACAATCACAATTGAGGAGCGTTAGTTTCTTTTGCATTACGGTGTGTTCCAATGTGGACACTCGCGGTGTTCTGTTCAGTAATAAATTTGCATCGCGGACATTTGATCACAATATGCCCGTACTCTAAGTAACACAGTTTTTTATGGCATCGAGCGCAATGTAAAGGTTTCATATTCAAACTTAGTGTACTGTATAAAAAAACAGTATATCAAATAATTAACCTTCACATCTCCTTCTACACAATCCTTAAAAAAACGTATCATTTAAGCTCAATAACTCAGCATCATATTACCCACATCGATGTTGAGATTGGTCCCTTTGTCACTATTTGCTTTGTCCACAGAGACTGGCTTATCGGATTTGATGGTCAAGGCGACTTCTGCTTGGCTTTTAACGGCATGATTCATCAAAGGGGTAATCGGTTGTACTGGCGCAAGCCTGGTTAATTCACCTGAGCCACCAGGTAACGACTCAAACATCTTCTTGGTGTTCATGATCTCGTTGGTCGTTATCCCCATTTCAACGCTTTTATCCTTAAGCTCATTCATCTTTCCCGATATTTCATTTATCTTTTTGAGCGATTCATCTCCCTCATCGCCCCAACCAAAGAAACGCCTTATCGCATTAATGACGTCACCAAGACCGATAAACTTATCAATCAAGTACGTGACAGCAACGACCGCTGCCGCCACCCCTGCAACGATTAGTCCTATGGGATTCGCAAGCATCGCAAAATTGAGTGCAATGAACCCAATCTTCAACAAGGCGATGGTGGCAATGATTTCTTTGAAGTTTTCACTCAAAAACAAAATACCGCCCCCTAACGCTTTGAACACACTAAACACACTGCTTACTGTTTCCCTTAGCTGCACAATGGCTTTATTGCGCCAGTCCATGTTCTTCATTTTCAGTGCAAGATCACCAAAGACCACAGAGAGTTCTTTCATCACCGGCGTTAAACCGCTTACTTTTAGGGAATGTATGATCCGCAGCAGTTTCTTTAAGCCGGTACTGAATTCATCTGCAGCAGCAAGCGAGTCTTTATCAATATGACCACCGCTATCACGCAGTGCTTGCTTTGCCTTGTTCAGTCCATCAGTGCCAGATTTCAGCACAGACAGCATTTTTTCACTGTCACCCCCAAAGAACTCATCCGCCATGAAGTTTTGCTTAGCGACATCCTTCTCTTTTGCTATCTCGCGGATAATGACCTGGTACGCTTCCATCGAGTCTTTGGCGTTCTTCAAATCCTCATAGGCTTTTTTGTTACCGGTATCCTTGAAATAGTCATTCATGGCGCCAGAGCCTAAGCTCTTCATTTCACCCCATCGCAGACTCATCTCTTTGATGGCGGCGTCCATGTCCTCTGCCTCAGCACCTGCCATTTGCGCCTGCAGTCGCAACGCCTGCAACTCTTCAACAGGCATGTTGACATCCTTTGCTGCCTTGGCGAGCTCATTCACTTGCGCTGCCGTATCGGTAATGACAGCACCAAACGCTGCCAATGAGCCAAGCGCACCAACGCCCATCGCGGCGCCACCTTTAACCATGGCCATCGAGGGCATTTTGATGGTTTTATTCATCTTCTGAAACGGTGCCATGATAGATTTAAGCTTGCTGTAACGTCGACTGACACCATCTATTTTCTTTGAGTGATCATCAAAGCTCGCCGTTAATCGTGTCACTTCATCATCGAGCTTACTGGCATCAACATCCGCCTTTTTCATCCCTTTACTGACGAGTTTCAGGCGCTGTGCATACTCATCGCTTTCTTGTGTCAACTTAGCAACGCGCTCCGCCTGCTTCGCCAGCTGATTGGTCAAGGCGTGATTAGGCTTGTTTGCTGCAGCAGCTTCCGTTTTGAGCTTCTTGAGTGCTCTGGATTGTTCTAGTATTTTGGCATTAAGCTGACTGTTAGCACTGCCAGCGGCGTCTGCGCCTGCCTTTAGCCTGGCAAGGCGCTCTGTTTGCTTGGCGACCTCATCATTCAAGGCTTTCTTAGCGTTAACACTGGCTTTCTCTTTCGCTTGCAGTGCGGTTAACTTATCAGTGGCTTCATTAAGACTGAGCGCGTTCTTATCAATCTCTTTACTCATTCGCCGGTGCGCATCAATCAAATGCAAAGCCGCACTGTCATCTGCTTGCGCTTTTTGGATCTTCTCAATCTCCTTGGTGTAACGATTAGACTCAGCCGACATTCCTTTAAGCGGGGCGGTGACTTTATCAATAACCCCCATGACCACAGACAGACTCATTCTCATGGTAAAATACTCCTAAAAAAAAGGGAGCGCCCTTAGCTCTCCCCTTGGTGACGAACTCGCGCCAATTCCCAAAACAACATTAAATCATCAAGACTGAATGTATCCACTTCACTGGGTGGCCAGCCAAACGCCACCGCAAGATCGGCATAAATATATTCAACTCGTTCGAGTTGCCCTATTACCGCCCAGTGTCCACGAAAAAACTGGCGATTTGCACCATGAGCAGTGGAAAGTTATCCACTTCCATGTTCAACAAATCACGCTCATTGAGAATGCTAATTCGTGGCAGTAAAGTACACGCGGTATCAAAATCCATTTCCACAACTTCCGGAAGTTTCAATCCACGCAGATCCCCCGCGTATGGCTTACGCAAATCAACAGACTCAATCATCACACCGTCTTTTTCAAACGGCACCGCCAGCTTCACATTCACTATCTTTGCACTCATTCGCTTCCCTTCAACTCTACTGTCAATTCTTGCACCCGGGTTTTACGCCCACCACGATTTGGATCTATCTCCATCACTAATGTGAACAGTGATAGCGCCACCTTTTTTTCGCCTTGTTGATCCATTAAATCCCCCGCCAAGCGAAATATTTTCACTTTCAGCGGGGCGTTGACGGCAAGCTTGCCTTGGGTAATGTCGTTAACAAGGCCCAGTAAAAAGGTCGGATTAAACAACACTTTCTCCGTGTGCGCGCTATGTGAATACTTAAACACAATGTCACAAAATGCCGTCTGGCCGTTTGAATTCCAGCGCTTAGGCGCACTTAGGCCGCGAAGTACCGCCGCCTTGAAATCATTGTGAACAACATCAAGCGAACCACAGTCCACTTGCCACAAAAAGTGCCACCACACCAAATCCAGCCCTTCAAGACTCTCCTTTGTGGCGAGTAGGTTGACGACTGTCGCCTGGTATTTTTTGATGAGTTCTTTTCGAAACGCATTCTTTTCATCAAAACCGGCAAGCGTGCGAACAAAGTCCAAATCAATGTCCAGCATTCTCTGAACTTCATCCCACGGTTTGCCCTGCAGAGGATCGTGAATGACCTCGCCAGTGACGACCGGCAGCTCGACCTCCTCATGAGGGGGATGTGACGCCTCCTCGAGCGCGGCTTTTGCCTTGGCGCGTGCCAGGCGTTTTTTAAGTAAAGTCAGCATGACCATTCCTTTTATTGAGGGATTAATTCCGTGCCCACAAACATGACATCGAGCTGACCATCTTTGATAGCCAACTCTAAAGGCTCACTCACCCACGCATTCATCAAGGTGTAGCTTTTACCGCTATTGAGATTCAGCGTGAGGTTTTCACCCACAAAGTTGCGTATCGCGTCTTCATCGGTGGTGCCAGCGTGCATGATGGTGACTTTGATACTGGGCGCCATAGCAAATTCTTCCGAAAAACCAAGCACACCAGCATCACCCATCACCGGTGTGCGCGTTACGCCCCCAAAGGACACCGTGCCACCTTCTTTTGTGGGTAGGCGCCCCAATGAACCTGCATCTAAAAAACCACGACTGGTTGCTTTAGTACTCATCGATTACTCCGGTATTATTTTCGAAATTGGATCTTGCCGGCAACGATAATCAAACCGTTGACGAACTGCGGGCTATCTTGATAATTGAGGCGCTGTTTATTGTTGGCATCGAGTTCGGCAATGAGCGTTTTTTTGTACCCCTCAAAATCTTGCACAATGCCAGCGTATTCCAATGCTTTGTACAGTGTCAGCAACTCACTCTTGACCATGCTCGGTGTCACGATAGCCTGACCTTGCGCAAAGCTTGTGCCGTCTTTGGCTAGCTTATGACGACCGTAGCGGCTTAAGATCAATGAACGCTGTTTTTCACGAAAGTACATCGCTGTTGCCGGCGTCATCACATCTAAATAGCTATCATCAGCCACGCCAGCAGCATTCTCGGTGTACGCCGTCACGACGCGCTCAACTTGAACTGAACCCGTGGCTGTCACCGTGTAGGTGCTCATACCTTCATGCAATAGCAAGTTGCGCTCAGACCAATCAAATTCACTGCTCGCCATGGAGTACACCCCATTAATCACGAGTGTTTGCAAAGGGCGACAAGGATCATTTGCGAGTGATTGTGCGATTTGCCCCGCCCACGCGGCGAGCACTTCGGCATCTGTCAGCACGTTATTAGCAGCGTCACCAAGCGCATTAATGGACATAAAGCTAATCAATGGACAGTTAGACTTAGCGCCAAAGGTCACCAGCTCTGCGTGCAATCCTTTTTTGGGGACATAGGCAAGACCTGGGATCATGCTTAACGCGTCATACCGCGCTTCTAAAAACTCACCAAGTTCGCGTATTGAGGTGTCATCATTCAGGGCGCAGATGAGGTGGTGATATTGCGTGTCGCCCAGTGAGGCCAACGCCATCATCAAGTCAGCGTCTGCCACGCTGATGGCGTAGATAGGCAATGTGATTTTCTGCTTATCCAGGTAGTTCATCATCTTGGCAATATCAGAGCCGGCACCAAACTGTGCAATGGCCACCTCTTTGTTCATACAAAGAATAACCTTGTTAGCCGGTGTGACGGGTACGCCATCGACAGGGACCAATGCATTACCGATCACCAATATGGATTGTTGCTGCTCGGCACTGTTTGCCAAGCTGTTATCAATCTCGATATACACGCCAGGCACTCGGGCATTTTTGGGCACTTCACTAAAACTAATGCTCACAACTTCTCTCCTTGCTTTTTCTTATCATTCATTTCAATCACAGAGCCGTCTTGCAACCGGCGCAGCCAGTACACATTGCGTGGCTTACTCTCACCTTTTTGCGCAAGTGCCTCTCGAGTCAGGGGATCGCGAACGAGTAACGTCTCACTAGCAGGTTTGATTTTTATCTGTTGCATTTAACCCTCCACATTCTTAAGTAATTCAGCGCTCATCATGGCCATCAGTTCACGTTCAAGTGAGGGCGTCCAGCCGATAAACGTTCGCTTCGCCATACGGTAGTTATTCTTTTGTCGCCTTCCGCCTTCCCACTGATGGGTTCTTGAGTTGTAAAACCCATTTATGCGAGTGGTAAATGACAGGGTGGCGCCTTCGTTGTGCTCACGGCCAATTTTGGCAGCAAGCCCCGTTAACCCAACTTCAAAGCCGTCATTCGTGGCATAGGTCTGTAGAGAGCGACTTAACCCCATCAACATGTTGCTAGCGCTTTTGGTATTGAATACCTCTTTTTGCGCTAAACGTGAACGAGTCCCGCGTTTGCTCGAGCGAGGTTGATAGGGGGTGCCGTCAATATCACGTTGCTGTCGTATTTGAGCGCGAAAAAATTGCCTAGAGCGATTAGCAAGCGTTCGATTCAGGGCTAATGCTTGCGATGGACTTAGCGCCATCCCTTCAAGCATCGCGGTGAGGTGTTCGGGTGTGGTCAGTTTCATGGGCAGAGCCCCTCATCGATGACGCCAACAAACATCAGCGGCGGGAGCTCTGACTCAATCGCGGCCAGCGTAAAGTCACTCACGCACTCAAAGCATGCATCGCCTTGCTGCCACACACCGGCATCGCTTTCGACTAGCGAGTAGGACTCTTGGATTGAGATCTTAAACTTAATGTCAAAATGGCCGTTATCAAGACGCTGGGTCGCAAACTGAGGCGCATCAAGCCCCTTGTTTGAGCGGTCAACATCGTATTGATTAAGCCAGTTTACCAGGTGCATCATCAGCATTTCAGGCTGCACATTGACGTCACTCAGATTGACGTTAACGGTGTAAACGACCTCAAACCCATCAATAGACACACCTTGTGTACATTCAAGCCGGCCGTCTTCCGCCCACACCTCAAGGTTCTTGGCATCAACAATCGATTGGGTAAATAATTCCGTCAAACTTTGTAATGCTTTCATCTACACCACCTCAAAGGTATAGGTGGCTTTGCCATACAGGAGTAAATCCACCGCTTGGCGATACTGCACCAAACAATTGTCGGCTTTTTGCTGCAGTGCTTCTTGCCTGTCTGCCGCCTCTGCGGTGGCATCAGTACTGAGTTTATTACCCACAATGGCATGGGCAGCAAGTGACAGGACCGCCTGTTTATACAAGGTCGTTCCCGTCTGCGGCTCACCAAACCAGTGAGTTGAGACAACATCCAGCGTGCCATGCTGCGTAACTAATTCGTTTAACTCTGAATTGACGGTGACACGCGCAATGGTTAAGTAATGCAATATACCCATCTCACTCTCATTACTCAGAAAATGGTAAATACCTTGAAACTCAGCAACGTTAATTGATGGGTACTGTGCAGTAGCGGGTAGGTGACTTTCATGCACTTCATTTTTGTCACCCACAAATGACATACGGGTCATAGACAGTCCTTGAAATACAGGCTCACCGCATGACACATGACAAGAAACGCATTTTCTTGTTTGTGCAATCGAGAGCCTGTACGGGGGTTGGTCAGTTAATCGGGTGCGTTACACCCATTTGCCATCAATTAAAATTTTCACGTTATCAAACTCAACGGCTGCCGCTTTGCCCAGCTCCTCGATAACATACGCCATGTTCATGGATTCGAAGTTTTCAACTTGGTCACGCTCATCGTTCTTCTTACCGACAGCGCGACGAATAGAGCCGCTTTGAATGTAAATTGACAAGTTTTTATAGCTGGTGACTAAGATGCCACTCGGCGGGAAACCTGGCACGGATACCGCTGGCAATCCGCCGTAAGTACCAATGACTTGTAACTCTTCGATCTTTGATTTCTCGCTGGGCGTATTGCCTTGCTTTGCGTAAAACTTAGCTTTCTCATTCGCCAACAGATCGGAACCAATAATGGCGATAAGATCGGGTGCATTGATGCAAGGGTCGCTCAGCAACTGCTTGACATTCATAACGGCTAAATCAAGATTAATGAAGTCGCCACCTTCACCAATACGGATCTCACCTAGCACTTTTCCTTCTTTCATCATTGCGCCAGTATTGTGCTCACGCAGTGCCTGGAACCAGCCCTTGCACACGTCTTCACCATTGGGGTTCGTGGTTGCATCCGTGTTGGGCACACAACTCGTGCCGTAAAAACCAATCGTGACTTTGTTTGCATCAATTTGCTCTCGCGTTTGCGTAGCAATGATGGCCGCAAAGTTCTTAAGATGTGCAAACGCATCAAGCTGGCTATAACGAATGTGTGTATCGAAGTTAGTCTGCTCGCACAAATACGGCATGGGCTTCAAATTGTGCACACTTTTTGTTTTACGTATTTTATCTGCAGTGGTATCAGTTCGGCCGGCAATCATCCCTGTCACGCCAAGCCCTAATGCTTCACCTTTTTGATTGAGCACCGGCACGATGTTAATGCGACCTAAGAACCAGTTACTTTCGCGCATCTGAGCAACGATGCGCTGGGTAGCAGTAGGATCGACGCTAAACTTTTCTGTTGCATCAGCGACACCGTACTTTTTAGCGACGGCCTGCACGTACTGATTGAGTTTGACCTTTGTGGCTTCTAACATGATTTATTCACTCTAAAAGAAATATTGTTCAGGATTGAGTCGTTATGGGTGCGACTTACAAGTAGTCATCATCAGCGACACCACCGGCTAAGGTTCGCCCACCTTCATCCGTTTGTTGGCTCAATAACACTTTAAGCTCACTCACTTCAGCGGTTAACAGCTCAACTTTTGCGGTTAACGCTTCATCAACGTCAGTGTTGATTTCACTCTCTTCAAGCTTAGTGAGCTCAATAGCCACCTCATTACGTTGACTAGAGAGCTTTTCGACTGCAGCGGTTAATGTATTGAGCACAGTGCTTATCGTTTCATTTTGCTCTGCATTTTTTGCCAATAACGCTTTGACTTCTTTGTCCACGCTCAACTCCTCTTTATCATCTTGTTCAGAAAATTCTTGTCTCTCGCTAAGGAAACTCACGAGTCGGCTTAGCAATGTTTTGGCTTGGTTTTGGTCGAGTTCTTCGGTGTCAGCGTCTTCAGCAAGCATCATTTTTTTATCAATGGTTGCGCCAGTACACAGCATAATTTTGCCTTTATCAGCAGGCTTTCGAGCAGAGAGGTGCATTGCCGTGGTCCCTAAAGAAGCGGGGCTATCGGTCAACGCCAACCCGGTTAGATAACTTTTGCCGGTATTGAGGTAATTTGGCTCAATCTCACACGAGGTGTGCAGCAATTGGTCGCGTTCTATCGTGGTCAGCAGCTTCGAGTTGGGCTTAAGGACGGCCCACAACTCATTACCACGTTTCTCTACGCTCAACACCGAGCCGCACTTATCACTCCAAGACCAGTGCTCTTCATTGATGCGTGCGTTATAGGTCTTTGGGTTATACAGCTCAGCGATGTCATCGATGACTTGCTGCTCAACATGGCGACCATCAATGGTGGGGCCTGCCGTTAAAATACAAATCGGCTCTGATTGAAACATGCGCTCTTTCTCCTCATTTAGTGCCTCAATTTAACCAACATCGCTTTCCTTTTACAGTGCCAGATATTCTAGATAGCCGTACTAGAACAGGGGGTTACTGAGCCATTTCAATTTATGCCGCACACTGCGCTCATCGATATTGAAAGCACGGCAACAATGAAGAGTAAAACGCCAGCCTTGGTTGAAAAGCCCATCTACACGCAAGCACAAACTCAGGCGCTGGGTTTGTATTTACGTCAGTACGAGACCAAAGAGATAAGCGATGAGTTGAGCGTCAATGCGCGCACCGTTCAGCAGTGGATCTCTCGATTTGGCTGGAAAAAAATGCGTGATGACGCCCCCGTTGAATTGATGCTTCGCCAGCGCATTGCGTACTTATTGTGGATTGACCAAAAGCACGCATCGCAGCTTTCTGAACTTGAGATGCTACTCGAACAGAAGTACAAGCGTGATGAAGCGATTGAGCGTAAAAAGCGAAAAACCCATCACGATGAGGGCAGCGCGCCGACTCGTGGGCGCCCCAGTAACAAAGTTAAAAATGATATCTCAGGCATTACGGCTGAAATGTTGGCTGAATTTCGTGAGAAGACCTTTTTCGGGTACCAAAATGCGATCCATAGTCACAAGTGCAATGACGACATTAACGAGTTTCGTTTTTACCTGAAATCTCGCCAAATAGGCTTAACGTATTATTTTGCCTTTGAGGCATTTGAAGATGCGATTTTAAGCGGCGATAACCAAATATTCTTATCTGCGTCACGCAAACAAAGTGAGATATTCAAAAACTACATACGCCGATTTGCTCTCGAGATTGGTGATGTGGAGCTCAAAGGAAAAGACGAGCTATGGCTCAGTAATGGCGCTTGTCTGAACTTCTTGTCAACCAACGCCCGAACCAGCCAAGGCTTTAATGGTCACCTGTACTTTGATGAAGTGTTTTGGATCCCCAGGTTCCAAGAGTTGGACGATCTTGCCGGTGGCATGTCAATACAGGATAAGTACCGAACGACTTACCTCTCTACACCATCAAGTACAGCCCACGAAGCCTACCCTAAGTGGGCGGGATCTAAAGAGTTAGGCATTGATATCAGCCATAAAGCCCTTAAAAAGGGCGTCATGGGTGAAGACGGGATCTTCCGTCAAATGATCACCGTTGATGATGCCATCAAAGGGGGCGCCAATTTCTTTAACATGGATAAGTTGCACCGCAAATACCCCATAAAAAGCATTTTTGACAACTTGCTTCGCTGTATCTTTTTGGATGACTCCGCCTCCTTTTTCAACATTAACAGTCTGCTTGCTTGCAAGACTGACACCTCTAAGTGGAAAGACGTCAACCTTGAGGCTGTTCGCCCCGTTGGCGATCTTGAGGTGCTGGTCGGGTATGATCCTAGAGGTGGTGGACAAGGTGATGGCTCTGATGATGCTGGACTGGTCGTCGCGTTAAAACCGCTTAAAAAAGGCGGGGTATTTCGATTTTTAGAACGTATTCGACTTAAAGGATCCAGTTACGAGCAACAAGCTAAGGCTATTGAGGAGATAGTCAAAAAATACAATGTCGTGCATTTAGAGATGGACACCAGCGGCGTAGGCTCAGCCGTGGCAGAGCTGGTGCGGAAATTCTACCCCAGTTTAAAAGAGGTGGATTACAGCCCTGAGGTGAAACGCATGATGGCGTACAAGGCCCGCGAGATCATTAACGCCGGTCGATTGCAGTTTGATGACAGCTGGGATGATGTTGTTCACTCCTTTTTGATGATACGGCAGCACACGACCAAAGCGAGCAACCAAATCACCATGATCTCCGCGCGCACCAAAAAAGGCTCACACGCTGATTTAGCCTGGGCTGCAATGCATGTATTGCATTGGGAGCCTATTGATATTTTAAACAACAACGAAACCACTATCGCATTCTTGTAAGGAGCGAACCTTGATCACCTTTGATACCCCCGAAAGCGTCATGAGTGCCGACATACTTAATTACATGGAGGTGGCACTTATCGATGGCGTGTACGAACCCTCAATCCCGCTTGATACCCTCGCCAAAGCGGTGAGGGCCAACCCCATGCACGGCTCTGCGCTGTACGTAAAGGGCAACATGGCCAGTAGTGCGGTCGTGTTATCAAGCGTAATGAAAAAGCGTGACTTTAGGCGGTTCATGGCGGATTTCTTAACGTTTGGTAATGGCTATTTGCAGGTTGTGCGCAATGGGCTTCGTGAGATTGTCGCCATCAAGCACTTGCCGGCGCTGTACATGCGCCGAAAGGAAAAAGTAGATGAGTATTGCTACAAGCCAAAAGTGTTCAGTAGTGAGGGGGAAGTTCATTATCGCCCAGGACAGGTATTTCACTTAACTGAATACGATGTATGCCAGGAGCTTTATGGCCTGCCGCAATACATTGGCGCCCTGAGTTCAATTTGGTTAAATGAGGACGCCACCCTGTTCAGGCGTAAATACTACCGCAATGGCTCACATGCCGGCTATCTGCTGTATATGAACGATGCAAGCTTAACGGATGATCAAGACAAAGAGATCAGGTTAAAGCTCTCGACTCAAGATGCCTTCAAGAACTTGTTTGTTAATGGCAAGGGTAAAGATGGCAAAAAACCGGAGTTAACGCCTATTGGGCAGGTCGAGGCGAAGGACGCATTCAAAGCCATCAAAGACACCACCACCAGTGATGTCTTGGCCAGTCATCGTATTCCACTGGATTTGATGAGTATTGTTCGTGAAGGGTTTACCACCAGTAGCGATCTTAATAAGGTGGATCGCATTTTCTACAAAAACGAATTGGTGCCGCTGCTAGAGTTAGTCATGGAGCTTAACGAATTTGTTGGGTTGGAGGTGGTGATCATCAAAGAATACGAGGGGCTAGAGCCCCCCACTAAGGTTGAGTGACTTCCCAGAGTGCACGATGCTTTGCGCGGCACGCTTGATACAGGACAATCACCGCTTTTTTCCACTCAAAATGTGCGCCCTTATCCACACTGGTTGGTATAGGAAGGGACACGCAAGGTGCCGATAGGGCGCTGTCAATCCGCTTATCAATGGGCGTTGGCGCTACGGGTGAGACGCTGTAACTCGCGCAGCTCGTCAGCGTCAATGCCAACAACGCGCACAGGACTTTCTTGTTCATCATGAATAACCTCACTCTTATTACCAAGGGTTACTTTGGCCTCGATAGCGAACTCAATGATCTGCTCAGTTTCAACCGCATCGACGACATCAGGCTTGTTGAGACTGTTCAAAAAATCCGTTTGATTAGCCATGAACCCACTCACAATGGCCTCCTCTTTGGCAACGTATTCATTTGCCACGTTGATCGCCGCATCCGCTTGTTTGATGGTGCTTTCCTGCAGTTGGCTTAACGCCGTGTTGAAGCCGCTATCATATCCTTCGCGATAGATTAAGATCAGTGCTCCCAGCAAACCCACCGCCGCGAAAATGATAACTTTAATCTGCATTGAACGACCTCCCCGTGTCCATGTAGAACTTACAAAAACCAATGAACACACCCGTAATGGCCGCGTATTGTACGAGTGCAAACTCACTGTGCTGGTTGATGGGGATGGAAAAGAAGTACGCGTTAAACTCAATCCACACCCACCCCACAAACACACTCATTAAGCGTGGCCATACGCGCCACTTGTCAAATGACTTGGCTAGCACAAGGCACGTCATAATCGTATTATCTCCAGTACGGATTTATCAGGCAGTTGTTCCATCAGCATATCGAGTGCGTCACGACTATTCGCAACCCCCCACTGGGTCGGGTGAAAGCTCATGCCTGGTGCGATACATCCCGATAATTGCTCAGGCCAGTTAGCAACATGCATTAAGCAGTGAGTGCGCTGACTCGGCCCTTCGACGGTCACGCCCACATTCGGATTTTCAAGCGCAAAACATGCACCAAACTTGGGTGAAATATGTTTTTTCAGGCTGTATGTACCCGCAGGGATACAACTTATATTGGGCATGTTATTTTCAAATTGACGCTCGACAGTGACACACAAGATTTCCCCCTGATAAGTAAGTTCACCAAATGTGCCGGTGCGGAGTGATTTAGTTATCAATGTTAGTTTCATAACACCGCCTTAGTCGCCGCAAATGCTGCCGTAAGCAGTGAAGCCAGGATTAACCTGACTAACCATGTTTTATCAGATTCCAATCGCCCAATACGCTCCGAATGAGACTCCTGTTTTGTACGAGTCTCCGTTAGTGACTCGAGCATCTGGCGTAACATAATATTTTGCTCACGCGTCAACTCCACCAAATTGTTCATGGTGGCGTCGATGCGTGCGATCTCTTTGTCTGACATATCAATCCCTAACTGGTTATTTGGATTGATGATACCGCTTGCGAAAGGGGTTAAGAATGAGCGCTTTTTCTACATAGCCTATATAGAAACCAAGTATAAATACTGGGTCGCCACGTATGCTCAAGTAATGCCTTACACAAAGACTACGCAGCGGTTCCTATTGCGACTACCGTTGTATCGAGTTCATCCCCATCAAGATTAACTCCTGTTTGACCGTGTGGCTGTATGAGTTTACTCGCTGCCATTGATTTATCGTGCTTTGGATATCGTTCTCCATGTACTCGTTGTTGTGCAGATATCGTCATTCAATGCGCAAAAACATATAAACAGTTAGGTGCCTACCCCTAACGTCTATCGTCGCGTCTTTAACACCCGCATTCGACACGCTCACTTCGCCAGAGGGAGTCCCGCCTGACACTTCCCCTGTGTTACCCCCTGCAGAGCCGGATGGTGATCCAGATGTAGGGTCTGTTGTTCCATCGTTGGGGCGTGTGAGCGGCGTTCTTTCATCTTGTGGGTGCGCGTGAGGTGGAAGCTTATCCCCACTAAAACTAGCGGAGTGTGTATGCAGCAAGAGTGGCACTAGTGGAGTGTTTGTACCTGACACTTTATTGACATCGCTTGCTGTTTGCGTTGTTAACAGTGTCATGTCAGCACCTTGCATTTCCCAAACGCCCGGGTAGCCATACGTATCAGGGCTGGCCGCATTAACCGTAATAAGTACGTGACCAATCGGATATAACCGTTCAACCGTTAATAATGTATTCTCTATCGCTTTTATTAACCCTTTTTTATCAAGCGTTAACGGTGATACAAACTTAACTTCGTCCTTGCTCGCCGCGACGTCTTCAGCACTTGCTGCAAGCGGTATTTTCTTTTTGACTGACTCAATAGCCGCATCAAGCTCATCATGTGTTGGGTGGGTGACTGATGTGTCCCTGATCACAACGACATTCTCAGCATTTGATAGTACGGTTTGAATATTGATGACATAGGATGCGACGATCGACGCTTCGGGGTCTACGAGCATCGGTCTATATGCACTAATGAGAATGAGCTCATTATCTTCGTCGTATATGCCGACACTGCAGATCCAATGCCCTTGATGCTCAGGCGTTTTGTTACTTATCGTGGCACCGCCCCCGATAAAGCCTGCATCGGGGTGACGTTCGAGCCCCAATCGTGCCCACTCATTAGGCACCTCAGTCGCATCAACATTAGGGCGAACATAGTTAATATCGTCAGCATCAACACCGCCAAACCCCATCTGAGTGAGCGTGACCGTTTTATTAAGCTGATAATACTCTTCTATCTTTTGCTGACCGCGTTTAGTTACGATTGTATAATATTCATTCATGTTTACGTTGCTCACTGACTGTAAAACGAGTTAAGGTTTCAAGGGAAAAGTCACGCTGGCCGCGTCTTCATTCGTGCCGCTGATTAATAGGTTGCTTCCCAAGCCGCACGAAGCGACGTGGTATTGGTTGCCTCGCATACCGCTCTGAGTGACTTCGGAACATTGAGTGTTGTCGCAAGCGCACGCAGCGAGATTTCCAGCGGGGCCACAGTCAACACTTCAACATTGACCTGTGAAACATTGAAATGTGACTGCTCTGTGGTTAACACTTCAACATTTGCTTGAGTAATATCAACCCCGCTGTATGTGGTTAGCACCTCGACACTGGCAACTGATACGGCCATTGGCGATTGCTCAGTCGTTAACGCTTCAACACTCGCTTGAGTGATATCAACGCCGCTGAACGTGGTTAATACCTCGACACTGACTTGCGCCACATCCATGGGCGCTTTTTCAGTCGTTAATACTTCAACGTTTGCTTGCGTAATGTCCATGTTACGTCCGTAAAATCAAGCTAGCGCCGTCATTCAAATCTCGCTCCCAGCTGTACTGAGGATGAGCGACCCCGCGAATAATGTTGGTTCTTAACTCTGCGGTGGCGCCGATAGTGGTCAACGCTGACTCGTTTGATGCTCCTACTTTTCCAGCGTTAATCTGCATCACACCACTGCTGTTATCACTGCGCGCCCTGATGTGGTAGTTAACCAGATGAACCGATTGCACATCATTGCTTATCCTATATTTGCCCTTGGCTGCATTCGCGCTTTGTATGCCAGTGCTGTCGTTTAAGTCATTAAGGGCTGTATGCTCAGGCTCTGCGCCTTCCACAGACCAGGATGTTTCTAGCACTTCCGTTAACGGCAAGCACTTTACTTTTGCTGATGCCAATATCACATGATTAGCGGCTGATGTTTCAACATGCGTGTAGACATCATCAATCACGATAGCGCCCGATTGCGTGGCCGCATATACCACCCTTAACGGCATGTTGGAGCGCGCTTTACTGGAGAAACCCAGTAGTTGAACACCATGTAAATACACACGCGTCCAATACGATGAAGACGCCTGGACTGCTGTTGTGGTTCTAAACTCGAAATACAGCCAATTCGCTGGCGAAAATGAGGTGATGTCCGTTGTTTTCAGCACGCCTTGGTATTTTTCATATAACCACACGCTGCCGGATTTGATGATAAGGGCGGTATAGTCCTCGGTTGCTAACAACTCCGTGAGTGTTATCGCTGTATCGGTATAGAACGCGCCACAAATTAACGCCTCATCAGCAGGAGCAAGCTGGGTATACTTGATGGCACAGCCCACAGATAGCGCCCACGGACCGACACGATTATCATCCGGCGAATACGATAAGATTGTCCTGGGTGTCATTTGCAACGCTTGCCCTGAGCCTCGCCCCGCAACGATGGTCGCTGCATCCGGTGACGTCACGTTAAACGGATAGATTTGGTTGTTGATAGTGTCACTTTCACCCACGGTATCAAAACCGATGGCTAATTTTTGATTAAGCATTTTTTATTCTCCTTCTTTCACGAATAATTGATGATGCTGACATCACTCGTTGTTCTGATGTATCCATTGACGTACACATCACCAGGCGGCAAACCAATGAGCGGTGACCACCCCAGAGCTTTTACATCAACAAAGCCACGACCGTTTCTAACAAACATAACGTTGCTTCTAACGTCATCGCTATCCAAGTCGATAATGGTCAGTTTTTGACTGAAATACCCCGTTCCGTTATCTGTCTCGATAAGCAGTTGATAGGTAGCTGTATTAATGGGTTCATACAGTGGACGGCCTACGCCATCGCTTACCGTCGTTAATTCACCCGCGCTGGTTGTTAACGTACATTTGCCATTGAGTTGCGCGTGGATCTCATTGTTCAAATTTGCGATGAGTGCGGACTGCTCAGTCAGATCAACCGTTGCCCCACCACCTGCGTTTTTTATCTTGTCTGCGAGCTCTAGCAGTGCAGACTGTGCATTGGTCCCGTTCAATCCACTCATCCCAGGCACGAATGCAATCGCGCTTGCGGTATGTGCCGTTTCGCTTTCGATGTGCTGATTTAACGCTTTAACACTGGCGTATTGCTTTGATATATCGACACTGACCGTTATTTGGTTAATGCTGGACAGGGGTAAATGCACTGAGATAGCGCGCTCAGTAAACAGGGACACCAGAGTCGGTGCCATGGAGCACCAAACGATTAACTCCCCGTCAGAGTCAATCAATCCCACTTCACGCAACCATTGACCGTGATATTTCTCGATCATGTCGGCAGACATAAATATCCCCGCCCCGAAATAATCACTCGGGCGTTCAGTGATGGACTCTCTGCCGATCTCTTTTGTTAATTGGGTGCCATCAATCGACGGCGTGACGGCATGGCCATTTCCATCGCCCAACACCATTGCCGTGATCGTGAGTGTTTGACCTGCGGCTAACCCATTAAGCTTATCTATCCCCACTTGCGTGACGACAGCGTATTGCTCAGGATCAAGATTAAGGGTTGTCATGTTAATCGTATCTCCACATCTTCAAAAATAGTGACATAGGGCGCGGCATATACAGCGCCGTATACCTTAGAGCTTTTGGACTTAGGGCCAATCGTGACCTCATGCACCACCGTTTTATAGGCACCGACATACACCTTTAAAGGGGCCTTACTTGCGGTTGCGTCTAAGATCCAATGAAAATCAGTGTGCGGCAAACGCACTTCAATAAAAGCCGGCATCACCTTGTCATAGGGCCAACTTGCATCAACATTGACAGTGATGAGATTTGGGAAAGCTGGATCGTCAACCACGTTGCCACGCGCGCCAGTCTCTGTCATAAGATGTTGATAGTCGGCTAACCGCCAACCAAACAACTCATTATCAACCTCTGCCAGTAATGCGAGTTGTACTTCGTCATGCGTCACCTTAAAATCTGCGCCCATACCAGCAATAAGATTATTGAGTTCGGTATTGGTTGAGTCTTGCCAATACTGACCTTTAGGCAGCAGTTGACGCACGGCATTAGCAAAGTCGTCATCATTGCGATCAATAATTAAGTCAGAGGTGTCCATGTTATCTCCCCTAGCGTGTGGATCTCGTTGTTGGCAATAAACTGCTCTTCTGTTGGCCGCCGCACCAGGTAGTTGCTTGTGATAGGCGCGATGGCGATAACGATTTCGGTCGGTGAAAGCGACACCGGCCTTGGTGGGATCACTGAATGGTCGCGCTGCCCCATCTTTTGCATAAACAGCGCGTCTAATGCCTTGGTAATGTCTGCTTGGATATGCTCATCTTGAACATTTTGGATCTCAATATTGACAGGCTTTTGAGTGGGCAACATGACGGTGGGGTGGCAACCGGCAAGACGCACGCTCTCGATGTATGCTTGTACGGTATCGACGACCGCAAGCGGCAATGCGGGGTTTTGCTGCCTTGTTCCGATAAACACCTGCACCATGCCAAGCTCAGGAGTGTTGTCTAACGCCCAGGCATAATCGACATCGGCATGCGCAGAACGCGCCCACGCCTCATAATCACTACGACGCCCAACAAGTACACCTTGGTTATAGGCCATACAGATCCGTTCACGCCAATGCTCAATATCTTCAATGTCAGCACCGCCATTGATCTCAACACTGAGTACATCATTAGGGCTGATGCCACTTATTGCCTCAGACAGTGTCAGTACGGTATCGTTTGGCAGGTTGCTTGACACGCCTGACATCAATGCAATGACCTCGACATTCACATCGCTGTATTGCTGATTAAGGGTGAGGTATTCATTACCCGATGGCGCAACAACAACCGAACCTTTTGGAATGAGTACCACCTCGCCAAGTTGCTTGAATCGCACCCACCCGCGAGCAAAACTTGGCAATAATCGCTCAACATCGTGACGCTGTGCGTGAAGGTACAACCATGGCTCTGAGGCCGTTTCAGGGGAGAGCTCTCGAAACAACTGGTCCTGATAACCATATTGGCCATAACTGACACCGGCGATGGCGCACGCAATGGCATCAATGGCGGGGTTATGTTGCCCTGTTTTGGCGATAAGGGTTGATTTAGCGCGTTCAACCAGTGCGCTTAGACTTCGTTGTGTACTCATAATGGGATCTCTAAACTTGTGGCATCGTTCATGTTAACCGTCACCACTCTACTGATAGCGGTGCCTGATAAGCGCTTAACCTCAACACTGAATGACATAATATGTCCCTCGTCAACGAGCCACTGCAGGGCGTCATCGATAAAGCTTTTTGCACGAATAACGGTTTGCTCTGTTAACTTCTCTCGAGAGAGTGTCCAATCACGAGAGCCGATAGCCGGCACATAGACCTCATGCCAGCAGCCCCCGCGCTCATTATTTTCCATGCGCGCGCGGTCGTTTGATGTCGAGCGAGCATGATTAAGCACACTCTGTAATACCGCATGGGTTAACCCTTCAATGGTGGTGAGTGGGGCCGTTAGTGCACCAAGCGTGAATTGATGTTGTCTCATCTCTCTTTATTTCCCCGCAAATACGGTTGTCGAGCCATCGACATGTGGCTTTTTAGTAACGGGACAAATGCTTTCGCAGGTGATCACCCCCGCACCGCCATTGAGTTTGATACTTTTGCCATTAGCCATGATGTCACCACCTGCAGTGACACTGATGTCTTTCTTGGCGATAACTTCCACGGTTTTATTGGTTGTAATTAGGATCCCGTTTTTAGTGAAATGCACCAGATTGCCTTTATCATCGAGCATGGCCACTTCACCTGGTTCTAATTCCATTTCATAACGCTCGTCTTCAACGCAATACGCCACGCCACGAGCCCGAACGCCACCAAGAAACAATAAGTACGAACGCGCCCCCACGTTGGGGCGACTCATGAAACCGTAATTATGGACTCGCTTAATGCGATCACTTGTTCGCCCTGTTGTGGTCTTAATTTGCAGCACCTTCGTGTCAACACCAGTCACGTCACCAATAGCAAAAATATTCTTGAGCCGGCTCATGAGTCGATCAAACATTGGCAGGCTCCTCAAAGGGGCGAAATAGCGCTATTTTGGTTTGAGCAGACGCATCGCTCACTGATAAGGTTAACGACTCGATCAACATGCTTTCATTGAAAGATTGCCGCACATCCACCACGCTCACCGTGCGATTAATGGCATCACCGGTCAGCTCAGGAAACAACGCAGGGAGTGAAGTGGACACGGTGACACCTTGGGCGATAGCGAGATCACGTTCATACTCTGCGCGTGCCAGGCAAGCAGCCGCGCTTTGCAATTGGTCGGACACAAACACCACCTTTCTTTGTGTATTGGCGGGGGCGTAGGTGACGACGGCATGCGCCTCAGTCCACTGCCCTTGCACCTCAATGTGATAAAACTGCTTGGTGAAGTTGCGCTCAATGGACAATGACTCGATATTGTTACCCACTTCAAGCCTCACTCCCGGGAGTGTGGCATGCGCTGGATTTTCTAACGTCAACACACCATTGCGCTCAATCAATATCACGCCTTGCTCTTTGGCGAGTTGTGCCAGGTTGTCGACTGGGGATTCGGCGTTAATTTGAAACTCGTCAATCACACCCAGTGCAGCGCCATCAACCAAGGATTGAACCGACAACCCAAAATCCGCAGACACACTGGTTAACAGCGACTCAAGCGTTTGATCATAGAGTGCATCCATGGTGATTTTGGAGTCGATCATGTTCGCGCTTAATGAACGCCCCGACAAACTCATGGCGTACTCACTGCTTGCCGTGTTGGTGCCCACAGTGTCGATGGTGCCAATGAAGATCCGCTTATCATCAAGCAAGAACTCAACCGGTAACGGTGAGGTGATAATCTTAGGTTCAATGCTGCAGCTAAAGGTGTGGGCTAACTGTTTAATCGAAAACGTCACATCAGCATTGAGAAATGGTGTTTTCTTGCCATCAACCATCAGAGTCAACGTGCTCATGACGCCACCTCAATCGCAACGGTGCCACATAAGAAAAGCGGGTGTTGGGCAGGATTGAGTGAGGTTAGCATCTGCAACTCTGCGTGATGTTCATGAGCCAGTGCGAGTGCCGGTATGGGACGCGGCAACAGATCATGCAGTGTTGGCGAACTCCCTTTAACCACCTTGGCAATGTGCACACTTATCCCATCCTTTAACACGACCAACGCATTAAACAGTGCCAGACTCTCAATGGTGGATACGCTGGTCGCATCATCGATGCGCGCGTCAATCTCAGAGACAATCCGCTGCAAGTCATTAAGGATGAAGGCCGGTTGTGTGGTTGAAGGCGCAAGCACAAATTTATCACGCTGTTCGAGCGCAGCAATGTCTCTACTCATCAACATGGCAGCAATGACGAGTTGCACATTGAAGTGGTGGCTAGGGCTGTCAGGGTCGATGAGCTCCAACATGGCTGCTTGTGCCATGCGCGCATTGTCCACGGCTTCACTTGCCAACAGAGTGCTGGTGCCTTCTCCAGATGATGCGTAACGACTCTCTGTGCGCACCACTTTCGCCACATGTTTAACGGTTTTACTGAGCTGCTCAGCGAACTGCCCTGGGGCATTGGCAATGCTTGATATCGACACTAGCGCGCTGTTCAGCTCCGTGTTCAACTCTGACAGTATTTGACTCGGCACTGCCAGCCTATTGGAGATACGCTGCAATCGGGTGACAACGGACGTGAAGCTTGCCCGAATAGTGTTTGTTTGCGCTACGCTTGCATCGTCTACCTCCTCAACGAATGAGGGGGTAGAGGCCGTAATGACAACATCCGCTTGAGTCTCAGCATTAAATACGCTCTCGATAACGACAGCATGTAATGTTGGTGCCTTGCCATCAAACACAAAGGTGAGGGAGAGCGTGACAAGGCCGCGCTTGGTATCAATCTTTAGTGAATGTGATTCAAAGACAAGGGGTAACTCACCTAGCCATGGGTGCTCAAGCTCCCCCCTTGGGGTGCTAGCAAGTTTAGCAAGCAGTGCATTGGCATCAGCGAGGGAGTTCACGCCGACCATGACCACCTCGAGTGATAGGTTACTCGCAGCGCTTCCCATGACTTTTATCATAGGGAGATCGGCATAGGGGATCTCACTGATGTGTAGCCGCTGACCACCGTCAATGGTGGTGCTCAAGATATTCAGTTCAAGACCGCTCCATCTTCCTTTTTCGTATTTTCTTTCCCACATTTCGCCCTAAATCTCCTGATATATGCATGAGCGCGCATCGTTATGCATGGGGTACGCGCGCAGGCCTTGCGTCGGCACTCCCACCCCTCCTCACCGAAAGTCAGCGCGGTTAAAAAACGAAAAATAGAGGTCTAATAATTACGCAAAACACTTCACAACAATCAATTGATTTAAAAGGGAAATACTTCCCATCACTGTAGTAACCTTGCAAACCATCAAGATCGCAATCGTTCGTTTTTGGGGTTATTTAAACTTCATTGTCATGACAATCGATTGTTTTTAAATTTACTTCGATTCACATCCAAATCATCAAGTAACGATTCATGTGAACGCTCCATGTTTTTTACAAAATACTTTTTAATATTTGAAAAATCATTTTCCAATATTAATCGGTCCAAATACTCAAATAAGCTGTACAAATAACTTCGTGATATTTGCTCGACGTGAACCTTGGGGTAAGGCCTGTATCGAATAACCTCTTCATTCAAAATTGCGCTATCAAGAAGGTTGTATTGATCTCCTGTTATATCTATGGCGTACCCGTCCACCTCCAACCAAGCGTGCGTCACCATATTCTCACCTCTACCACAAACAAGGATTATCTCAATGTCACTCCATATTGTCCTGTAGTGAAAGGCCAAAAATAATGATGCAAACTTACAATTCATAATAGGAAATGTCTTAGTGATCACATCGGTCGTTTTTTTGTTGCATAACTCAATTGAAGAGCGAAAAACAAACGCTTCATATTGTAAAATATGAATATTTTCCATTAGTAACCTTAAATATATTAGTGATGGTTCCTTTGGCACTGGGATCGTCTAACTTGTAGAGAAAAAAATTACTCGATGTTTTTTTAACATCGCCCATGACGATACCAAATTACTGACATAAGAAAAGTTCATGTCATCAAAACAATTTATCGCATAAGCATTGCCAGAATGTGCTGCCATCACTTGACTATCTGTGAGTAAAAAAATCAATTTGGCACCATTTTGTAATACAATTGGGTTGCCTGTTACTGCCACACCTAGCGAATTTGCTAATTTAATAACATGTTCTCGAATAGCGTCGCTTTCCAAGTTCGATGCAGAGAGAAAAATTTGGTTATGGCCAGTCAACATTGCATCGTTCAATGCTTTTGCCCCGAAATATAATTCCATTTCATTTTCATTCATCAGTTCAAACTCACTTATTTTTTCAGCTTTCATGGTTGGGCAAACATATCCGCTTGTTCTTCATGCCTACACAGCTCAGGTTGCAACGTGGGATCGGGTTTACCTCCCGTTCGCCTGGCGTAGTGCGAAAACGAAAGATGCAGAATAAAGACCTCTGCGCAATTCAGGTTCATGCACTGGCAATACAATTCACGCAGCCCCACGCTGAGTTGTTTTGATGTCGCTATGCGCCCAGCACACAAACACTTAGGGCACTCAACCATCGACTTACGACCCACTGAAATAACCCCTTGGCGTGTTTGATATGAATAGACGATTAAGCGCACGTATTCACATCAGTTAAATAATGTGAATGTTTGATGAACTCAAATCGCATCACACATCAACTTTCATTTGTATTCGTTATTATTTTACTGAAAAAAATAATGAATATTGTCGTCAGGTAATTTATTTTAAAAAATTCTATTTAATAGAAAGGCACTCATCCCCACCACGCTTAGAGGTTTTATATGGTGATTTTTTCATTGAGGAATCATGGCCAACAAGGTTACAGAACATGCCATATGGCACACGAGTCAATTAACAGCGTTGACTGTAGGGCTTCAGGCGGCTGACAAGTCGTAACGTTATGATTTTAAATGTTAGCTTTGTTTTCGAATTTTTAGGTGGGAAATAAGATGTTCATTCAAAATGAGCAAATGTGATGACAAAGCACCGCTACCAAAGTCACACATCTAGAAGTTGACGCTTCCTTAATGGCAACCGGTGCCATTAAGGAATTCTTATCTTGCAGGTAAGAATTTCAGAATTCTGGACTTTGGCGAGAAGTATGGAAACCCAAAAATACTTGCCTTTAGTTCTTTAGTTAAAATAAGGAGTCCCCACAAGAAATAATAATTTCTAATGGTGTTGTTATCGTGCTGAGCACTTCCAGACTAATTATCTCTAATCACTGATTAGTTACCAGTTAATTATTAATAATCTATAAAGTCTGTCGGTTTTGGTCTTCTCATTCCCCAAAGCAACTTAATTGTCCAAGAACTTCTATTCCACCAAATAACCTGACGCTTATAAAGAGAAGAGGTGATATGGTCAGTTAAATCATTATCAGACATAGTGTTATAAAGAGGATCTCCTCTCAACACTTCAAAGAGTTCTTTGGCATATTTTCGATCTTTCCTCCTTTCCAGTGGAGCGGTTATTCTTGAGATCGCAGGTCCAAAAATAAAATAAGTAAATAAAAATACTCCTACAATAAGAGCAATAAACATTAGAGAGATATCTCTTTCCACCTTCAATTGTGCAGGGCTATGACCATAATTATACTCTCTTGTATTCAAACCAATAGCAGAGACTATAATTTGTGGCTTATCTTGGCCGTCAAATAATATGCCCAATTTCATATTGGGATCAGCACCCTCACTTCTATTCAACGATTTTACTTTGTAAGAAAACCTATGAACACCATTATCAAATTCATAATCCTTGGTTTCTTCCACTAAATTTTTTATTCCTTTCTCACCATGTGCAAAGTGGGAAAGATATGTGAATTTATCACTTTCCTTTGGTTTAACTTCTATTACTATTGGAATATCTTTAAAGACTTTATCACTGAAATTTACCAATGATATTTCTAATAACCCAATCGATTCCTTAGTACTTCCATCAACTTTAATTTCCACTTTAGAATCGGGGAATTTAGGTTTAGATAGGTAATTTTTATCAAAGTTTATGTGGACATCAAGCTTCTGTATCTCATTTTGTTTTTCAAAAAAATACTGCTGCCCTATCATTGTAAGTGCACAGGTCACAATCGCGACAACAATTTTCCCCCATAAATTTCCCACTACTCGATTCTCCCCTTTGCAAAAAACTTAAAGAATATACGTGAACCTGAGAGTACACATTATTTTTCATATATCATGAGGGTACGATCACAGTCCACCCAAATATTCAGGGAATTCTAGTTACTTCAGCCCATTGGATATGGCTCCTTATACCGCATCACTTATGAACCTACTCATTATAACTTCAATCATCTAGCCCTCTCGAAAATACAACCTAAAGCTTTATTGCCTTTCGTATTTGATAACGCCAATTTATACGCTGTTATAGGGCTAACTCTCCAATGTGTATATGGCTTTTAAAAATCAATGTATTTTACCAGTTTTAAGCGCGACGATTACGGTGCAGTCGAACGGATTCTAATCATAGAGATGGAGGGCGCCGACTTCCAAATACAGTATCAATTTGTTTCATTTTAGGTTGTTCGGTTTTGTACTTGAGTCAATTTTGTTACCATTATGATAATGAGAAGATATGACGAACTGTATTGGAGTTGAATTATATGTTGTATTTAAAATCTTATCGTATGAGTTTAGTCTGTATATTCTTTGTTTCTAATTTTGCATTTTCGGCAAACGCTGACGAAGACACTCCTTGTTCATCAGCAAATAACGCGGTTGGATTAACCATTGGAATAACCGTTGCGATGGATATCATAACTAAAAATATTATGATGGATATCCAAACTGGAAAACTAAGAGAGAAATTAGCCAAGGCACAAGATATATTAACCAATGGGGCGAGTACCGACGGATTAGTATCAGGGTTAGATCCCGACGTTAGAGCTGAAGTAAATAAGTTAAATAATGACTTGAACTCACGTTGCTTTCAAAGTTCTTAGTGTTAATTCTAGCGCTCATTTTTGCTACCGAAATTTATTTCAACCCTTCATGATAAAGTTCAAAAACTAACACCAGAAACCTCCAAAACCTCTGGTGTTGTTTTAATACTTACCACCCTCTACAGCACTTCGTTAATCGCTTCCTTACAACCTTTGCGTCAATTCCTTCCCAACAGATAGCCATCAATACAGCGCACCAAAATCTGAACCTTTATAGTCACACATTACGCGGCCTCCATTTTCTTCATTTCATTGAACTCACTACCCAATATTTCAACGCCAACGTTTAGCGATGCTGACGTGCCCACATAGATAACGCCATCACACTCAAAGAAATCAATCCCCCCAAATACCAAGTCACACCAACTTATCCCCAATGTCTGATAAAAAGGTTCGAGCTCAACCGGCTCAGGTACGAGCCCCCTCCAAGCAACTCTCATTTCAACTAACCTCCCCTTAAGGGCCAGATTTGCTGTTCTTGCTTTGGGCCAACTAGCAAAACCATGATGAGCGCTAGGTTTTACCCACAATCGGCTATCCTCTCTTAATTTGAAGCTACTCAGTTTCAAACCGATGAATGTAATTCGGTCTAATGATCTTCTAAAAATAGCCACCCCATCAAAACGCTTTTCAAGCTCACTCGCTGCATCGTTCCCAACCTTTCTTTGTTGGTCTATCAATTGATACGCAGCTAACGCATTTCTATCTTCAACTTTGTAATACCGAACACTCATAAAAGACTCCACCAACCAAGTAAAACAAACACCTTAACTGTTGATTATTATACTAAAAAATACAAACCCACACTATTAAAATGAAGCATTTTCAACCATTCTTTTATCAATAATTCACAGGCACTAACCACCTATACCAGGCATAGCCATTCCTAAAATCTCGCACTTCTTATTGCCAAGCCATCGCGACAGCGATAAGCCCCGCAGGGAACCCTCTAAGCAGCCACCACAGAGGTTAAACGGTCGAAGACAAGACCAACTACCCGCGCCGCTCTTATCCTGTCCCCTAGCGCCAGCTAGGAAGTGGACAGACATTATCAAAGATGCTTTACCCACAAGCGAAGCGGGGTAAAGCATTAATAAACCTTTATCTCTTTATCTCGTTAGAGATAAAGAGCACTAGTCTTCGACTATGCCGCCCCAATGAACGCCATTAACACATGGAGTAGTTTTTATTGGAATACAGTGATATACACAGACTTACCCACAGAAATAGTGGAATAATATGGAGGCAAGGAACTCGCTGGGAATGCTAACGGTGTTGAAGCGGTGGGGTTGCACAAAAAGCAAGCGAAACATTTACCGAATTGATTAAGTTTTGACCAGTGGATTTTATTCACAAACGCAAATACCGACAACTAAGTCGGTTGGTTTCAATAGTAACTATCTGGGCGGAGAGGCCCCCGCAGCGACTCTCTGGCGTCTGTATTTAGCCAGCAGGGTGATAGGGGTCAACATGTACTTAACGGCCACTCCAAGCTTCTTAGCGCGTGCCTCAGTGGTTTTTTTGGATGCTGCTTTTGCTTCCTTGAACGCATCCTCTAGGCCCGTCGCTTTAAGGTACTTAAGCGTTACTCGCTTAATACTCGGCAGGCCTGTCCACTCTATACGCTTATCTGCGCCGGTCTTCTTCTCTCTAGGCTGCACTGAGTCAACCCAACCATTTTCAATGACTCGTGCTGCACACTGCTTAATGCGCCATTCGGGCAACTTACACAGCTCCGCAATTCTGGCCCAGGTGTAGAGGAAAAAACCATTCTTGCATCCAATCCCCACCTTGCGAGTACGAAGGCATATGTTGTCCATAAGGCACCCCATAAGCTTACGAATGTCTTCTAAGAATCGTTGTTGAGTCGCGCGGCCACAAGGAGTCAACAGCATGACCTGAGAAGATGGACATGCCATATACTTTTCCCAACGCGCACGATGAAGCGCCGCGAATGGGCGGCTACTACGTGGCTTTTTGGTCAAGGCTGTCATGGCGGGGGAAATAATCTAGACTGCTTTTTGAAGCGCTAAGCGCAGATAACAACAGGCCACATTGAAGTAGTCTGTTGCACAGCGGCGCATACCGCGATCAACGGAATGTTGAGCGAGGCCCATATAGAGCCAGTGCTGTCTCAAGAAAAAAGCTGAGGCGCATGCACTGGGTTCGACGGATTGATTTACTTGCTCAATAAGGGCTGGAGTCATGACTGCAAACCCTCTTCTTGCATCTCTTTGATGCAATCAGGACATGCTGTTGAAACAGTATCATTGCCCGTTTCAACACTGTGCCAGCCTATACCGCCAGCCTTTCTGACCACATCGTCAAGGCGCTCTACACCAGAGATAAACAATGGCGCCATGCAGACATAACAAGTCACTTGAAAGCTTACTGCAGCATTGATATCGCCCTCTCTAATGGGGCCTAGCTTTAGTTTTTGCGGAGCGTCTGGATTAACTTGTTTTACATCATCGCTGTTCGCAAGGATAAGCAAGTGGCGTTCTCCCACCTCTTTGTATAATTCTGAGATAGCAAGAAAGTCAACACCACCCTCTTCAACTTGAGTTGCATCCTTAATATCTTGAACAACAGCCCATTGCGTCTGAGAGCAATCTTCACTACGCCAAACACATCTTATATATCCTGGCTTTAAACCTGGGCGCAAACATTGGACTACATATGATTTTTTTACACTCATGATGACAAGCCTCTTTCGTGGACAATAGATTGCATCTCAAGTGCTTGAGATAATTCAAAACACAAACGTTTCAATGCTGAATCCTTAAGCACTTGAGATGACACCCTTTCCAGGCATTCGGCCATGCCAGCGTATCGAATAGCATCATCGGGAAGATCGCGATTTAACGATCGGTTGTGGCGCTGATATACGTCAGCCATTAACCGGCGCATCGCTAAATGTTGAGGATTTGATAGATCGAAGTGATGAGGCACAGCTAGCGCGTGATTAATCATTGGTTACGCCTCTTGCCACTGGCATTTTCGCGACAGACGCCCTTATTGCAGCGTGCTTTTCTTCAGTTACCGCTATTCGCAAAGCAGAGGTACATGTAGGGCAGAGAGTTGAGCAACGCCCATTTGATAATTCCACTTCGTACCAACCTTCATCATCAAATGCTGTTGCAGCGTCATAGACATCAGCAGCAACAACTTCAACCTTTCTGTAACGGCACTGAGTACACTCAGTAATGTATGCAGGTACTATTTCGATTTTTGTAGGATCGATAGGTCTAAAATTCATGACAACACTCCATTAATTCCTACAGCGAATACTGAGCACTTGGAACTTTCATATTCCACTGAGCCGCCTCTTGGCATGTCATCGCCATAGCTACTAAATTCACATAGATTTTCCCCTTCGCCTTTTCTTGCAGAACTGGAAGCTTTCCCTCTTTCACTTGCTGACGACAACGATCAAGCCCTTGCCCTGAACGTCGAGCGTACTCTTCGATAGGAATCGCAGGTAAGTCGAACTGAATCACGAATGTTGGTTGGTTCACTTTGGTATACTCCCAGAGATTTACTATTATCTACCACTATTTACCGCCACTTCGTGCGGTATTTGGCAATACTACCGCCACAACAGGAGGAGGTCAACATGTATTACATCGATAATTTGAAATGTGTTTTGAAAGAAGAGAAATTAAGCCAGCGTCAATTCGCTGATTTGATTGATATACCTTTAAGATCGCTCGAAGCTTACTTATCAGGAGAGAGAGAACCAAAGCAGAGTTTTTCAATGAAAATATCAAGTCATCCTCAGTTTAAAAAATATACGCTGTGGCTGATGACGGGCACGACAGCGCCCGAGTCCGGTCAGGTGTGCCCGGCTTTTTCAATTAATCAAGACACGCACGAAAAATCAGACTCAATACACAAAAAAGCTTAATAATTGCTGCGACCGCTTTTTACAAGTGGAGCAAGCAAGGGGGGTATTATGTCAATTAAGACAACCCCTAACGGTTACATGGTTGATATTCGCCCTCGTGGACGCGATGGTAAAAGGTACAGAAAGTCGTTTACGACTAAAGCAGAGGCTCAGCAATTCGAACGATGGATTGTAGCCACTCAAAATAGTAAAGAATGGGTGAATACAGCCCGTGATACACGGCACTTATCAGTACTCATTGATGGCTGGTTTAAATACCACGGACAACACTTAAAAGGAGCAAGTGACGACTTTCGTAAACTGAAAGGGATTAACGAGTTACTTGGCAATCCTAAGGCATATCAAGTTGACGTTAGTATGTTGATGGACTATCGAGCAGAGCGCAGCAAAAAAGGCACTACATTAGGCACCATTAACCGTGATCACATGTTATTAAGTAGTGTATTCACTGTATTAATTAAGGCTGGACAATTTCACGGAGAACACCCGTTAAAGGGGATTGCCAAATTAAAAATCAGAGCTAAGGAGATGAGTTTTTTATCTTCCTGTGAGATTACCTTATTGCTTAACACGTTGACAGGCGATGCACTGAAAATTGCGAAGGTTTGCCTAGCGACAGGGGCGCGATGGAGTGAAGCGGCAACCTTGAAAGGATCGCAAGTTGTTAATTGTAAAGTGACGTTTGTTGACACAAAGAACGGCAAAAACCGCACAATTCCAATATCCAACAATCTATTTGCTGAAATCTATCAGGGTAAAAGCGGTCAATTGTTCACAACCTCTTACACTTGCTTCAGGAAGGTCATTCAATCACTTAATTTTGGATTGCCGAAGGGACAAGCAACACATGTTTTACGGCATACATATGCAAGCCACTTTATGATGAATGGAGGCAATATTTTGACATTACAGCAAATTCTAGGACACGCGACAATTATGCAAACGATGGCTTATGCTCACCTTGCACCAGACCATTTACAAGATGCAATTACATTTAGTCCACTGTCCACAATTTGCCTAAAACAGTTTACTAACAACACCTAGCATTTACCGTGAAATACCGTTAAGTGATTGTTTGTATGGGTAAGTCATTGATACACTTACCCATACTAAAGCTCCAAAAGGTGCTTTTATCTACAATTCAGACAGATTAAATTGTTAATTGAATAGCAGTTAAAATGCGTATAGCAAGGTCATATTCGTTTCTGTATCTGTGCTTTTCTTATCTTCTAATGGCTTATTATTATAACGAATGATCACGGCAAACTTCATCGCTAATGCGCCGATGATATTCGCGGTAATAGAAGTCTCTGAACGACCCTCTAAGCTCTCACCATAATCGGCAACAAACATCTGCTTAAACTTAGAGCTATCGGTAATTTCGGTTTCAAAGTTAGCGACACCATGAGCAACCCAACTGTCTTCAGTATCATAACCAGCCTCTAGCGCACTCACATCATCAAGTCGTTTATATTGATAACCAGGACCCACTTCCACACTGAATAAGGTCTTTCCTGTATCGACAAACTTATGGCCATAACCTGAAGAAATTGTAGACTTAGAATCAAAACCAGTAAAAGGATCGATCTCATGATTTGCGTTGATAAACAGATAACTGACTTCGTTTAATTTATAGTCTGCCTGCACTAAACCCAAATACCGCTTACCGGTAACTTCACCAGTGTCCTCTGTATATAAAGCTTCCAATAGATATTGGTTTTCCCAATTCCCAAGTTCATGTTTCATATCCAGACGGCCTTTAACTGAGGTTGTCTCAGTATTACCCGTTGTTATTGTTGCACCAAGTTCCGCATCACCGCCAAAGGTCTTATCGCCTTCAACAAAGTCAGCACCGGCTTGAGCAGCAAAAGGTGCCACCATTAGAATAGCTGATGCAATAAGCATTTTTTTCATTGTTATAATACTCCGAAAGATCATTCCCATAAAATTCACGCAATTTTAACACTCAAAAAACATAATTGAAAACAGTGATACAGATTAATATATTCTTATAAATACTCAATAAAAAGCTCAAGACACCAGATTTTAACACTTTTAGCGCTTTTAGCGCTTTTAGCACAGAAAATAGCAAATAAAGAGATAAATACTAAAATGCCCGCGAAAGCGGGCATTTAACAGCATGATTTAATTATCTTTGCTTAACAGCCTTATCTAACTTGGGGATCTAGCTCACCCGATTGATAAGCCTTATACATAGCTTGTAGTGATTTAGGCTTAATCTTAGACCCCATTCCGGCACAACCAAACGCTTCGTAACGCGTGGTACAGATATCAGCCATCGCTTCCATTGACGCTTTAAGGAATTTGCGTGGATCAAACTCGCTTGGGTTTTCAGCCAAGAATTTACGTACCGCACCAGTAGAAGCCAGACGAAGATCGGTATCGATATTCACCTTACGTACACCATACTTGATACCTTCAACGATCTCTTCTAGAGGAACACCATATGTTTCAGGAATAGCACCACCGTACTGATTGATAATCTCTAGCCACTCTTGTGGTACAGATGAAGAACCATGCATCACTAAGTGAGTATTTGGGATACGTGCATGGATCTCTTTGATACGATCGATACGCAGTACATCACCGGTAGGTTTGCGGCTAAACTTATAGGCACCATGGCTAGTACCAATAGCAATAGCCAAAGCATCGACGTGAGTATCAGCAACAAAACGAGCCGCTTCTTCTGGCGTCGTTAACATCTGGTCCATCGTAAGAATACCCGCAGCCCCGATACCATCCTCTTCACCAGCTTCACCAGTTTCTAGGCTACCTAGACAACCGATTTCACCTTCAACAGACACACCACAAGCATGAGCAAATGCCACAGTCTTACGCGTGACATCGACGTTGTACTCATAAGAAGCAGGTGTCTTGCCATCGGCCATCAAAGAGCCATCCATCATCACTGATGACATGCCAAGCTGAATCGAGCGTTGACAGATATCAGGATCAGTGCCGTGATCTTGGTGAATACACACAGGAATATCTGGATATTGCTCCAGTGCTGCAGCCATTAGGTATTTAAGGAACTGAGGACGCGCATATTTACGCGCACCAGCAGATGCCTGAACAATCACAGGACTGTCTGTCGCTTCAGCTGCTTGCATAATTGCACGCATCTGCTCAAGGTTGTTCACGTTAAAAGCTGGAACACCATAATTATGTTCTGCTGCGTGATCAAGCATTTGACGTAGGGAAATTAAAGCCATTTTTTACTCCAATAATAGGGTGATTTATATCAATCAATATAAGAAGTTGATCTACTCAGAATATTTTTTTGCAAACTAATTCAAGGCGAATGGATAACATAATGGTTGTTCCCTTATAAGTTCATTCAACGCAGAAGTAGGCAGCCAAAAATACTCCTTATAGGCGAGTTTTAGCGGTTCTGATGCTGTGTTAACGAGCTTAACCGTAGAATAACTATGATCTTCACTCGTTGCCTTGCCTCAGGACCGCTATACTCTCGCTGAGCGATCAAATCTTTATACTGATTGGTATTACACCACCGAGGTCGCTATCGTTTGGATTGATTTTTATGCTCTGGCTCAGCTTACCTTTAACCTTAAGTTAATGGGTAAAACTAAGCCAAAACACGGTTTCTTTTTTTTGCCGATTTAATACCTATTTATCATTATTTTTTAGGTTGTTTGGATACACCTAAATCGACAGATGTTCATTATTTTCCGCGAGATTCTAACATAGCTACCGCAGGAAGTTCCTTACCTTCTAAAAATTCAAGGAAAGCACCACCACCAGTAGAGATATATGACACTTTATCCGCAATACCATACTTGTCCACTGCAGCCAATGTATCTCCACCACCGGCGATAGAAAATGCATTCGAATCAGCAATCGCTTGCGCGATGCGCTTAGTACCCTCACCGAATTGGTCAAACTCAAAAACGCCAACCGGACCGTTCCATACTATAGTGCCAGCATTCTTTAAGATCTCGGCCAGTGCTTCAGCACTATTAGGTCCGATATCGAAGATCATCTCACTATCAGCAACCTGACTAACATCTTTAAGCGTAGCACTTGCTGTAGGACTGAACTCACCCGCTACAACGACATCTGTCGGCACTGGTATATCTGCCCCTCGACTCTTAGCGTTAGCCATTAGACGCTTAGCCTCATCTATAAGGTCTGCTTCATAAAGTGACTTTCCCACTTCATGACCCGCTGCTGCAATGAAGGTGTTAGCAATACCACCACCAACAACAAGCTGATCCACGATAGTAGATAGACTCTCTAATACCGTCAGTTTAGTCGATACTTTAGAACCGCCAACGATGGCCACAAGTGGACGAGCAGGGTTATCCATCGCCTTACCTAAAGCTTCCAGTTCACCAGCAAGCAGAGGGCCTGCACAAGCGATTGGAGCATGAAGCCCTACGCCATGAGTCGATGCTTGGGCACGGTGCGCCGTACCAAAGGCATCCATCACATAGACATCACAAAGCGCCGCTAACTTTTTAGCGAGTGCTTCATCATTTTTCTTTTCGCCAACATTGAAACGTACGTTTTCGAACACCACCACTTCACCCACTTTAGCCTCAACACCGTTGAGGTAGTCTGTCACTAAACGTACTGGGCAAGAGAGTGATTTAGCAAGATAATCAACCACTGGTTGAAGTGAGAATTCTGAGTTAAATTCACCTTCTGTTGGACGCCCAAGATGAGACATCACCATCACTGCCGCGCCTTTTTCAAGCGCGAGTTTAATCGTAGGCAGAGCGGCACGCAGACGCGCATCACTGGTCACAACACCGTCACTGACTGGCACATTAAGATCTTCACGAATAAGCACTCGCTTACCTTGTAGATCTAATGAAGACATATTGATAATAGCCATTTCTTGTTTCCCTAAATGCTTAAAAGTTAAAGTTAAAAATAAACGGATTATCTGACCGCCGGGACACAACACCAGGCCATCAGCAAAATTTTTTCTAAATTCTAGGCTAGGTTCTAGGTTCTAGGTTCTGCACAATAAACAACGCCAAGCTTACTCTGTTCTAATCTTTTGTTTTTCCTAGAAACCAGCTTCTCCTCAGACTCTAGAGCACTCGTAAACTCGCTGCGAGGACGCTTCGCGGCTAGAGCGGTGACCCTGCTATACAATCAAAAGACTGCACTATTCCTAAGACCTACTTTGAAATTTGTGACGGCATAAATGCCGACCTACAAAATCTATTTTTCTTCCGCCTTTGCTCTTTCGGCTCTACCCGCCTTAACTTTTCCTAGGACCTTCTTTTCCTAGAACCTCGAACCTTCTCTGCACCTAGAATCTTCTTTTAAGCTCTTTTTGCTTTTATCATCTCTAAACTGGTGTCTAGCATACGGTTTGCAAAGCCCCACTCGTTATCACACCATAAAAGCAACTTTACGAGATGACCAGCACTGACTCGAGTTTGAGTTCCATCGACAATACTGGACCTTGGATCATGGTTAAAATCACAAGATACGAGCGGCTCGTCAGTATAACCTAAAACACCTTTATAAAGGCCCTTAGATGCTTGCCTAAGCACTTGATTCACTAATGCGATATCAACGTTTGACTCGATAGTGACGGAGACGTCGATGGCCGTTACATTGATAGTTGGCACACGTACTGAGATAGCTTCAAACTTATCTTTCATATGCGGTAATATGCGCTCGATTCCCCTCGCCAATTTGGTATCCACGGGAATAATAGATTGACCCGCAGCCCGCGTTCGACGCAGATCATCATGATAAGCATCGATGACTTGCTGATCATTCATCGCAGAGTGAATGGTTGTGATAGCACCACTTTTCACCGTAAAATGTTCATCTAAGACTTCGATAACAGGCACAATACAGTTCGTCGTGCATGAAGCATTAGAGACCACTGTGTGCTCAGCTTTGAGCAGATGATGATTCACACCATAAACAATGGTGGCATCCACATCACTCGATGATGGATGACTGATAAGTACCTGTTTGGCGCCGGCATGGATGTGAGCCTCACAGCTTTCGCGGTCAGACAGTACACCTGTCGCTTCATAAACAATATCGATATCCATCTCACCCCATGGGAGTTTGCTGGGATCACTTTCATGTAAAAGGGTAATGGCATCATCACCGATCAACATCTTTTGCCCATCAGCGTCTAACTGCACCAGGGATTGAAAACGACCATGGGTGGTATCGTATTGAGTGAGATGAAGCATGGCTTCAGGTTTGGCAAGTTCGTTAATGGCAACGATCTGAATTTGAGCACGCTTACCCGTTTCATAAACAGCGCGAAGAATTGAGCGACCGATGCGGCCATATCCATTGATTGCGACTCTAATCATTGATCTATCTCTATCCTTTTTAAGCTCAATTTTTAATACAACAACGGCCTACCATTATAGGTAAGCCGTTCTATCATAAATGCTTAAAGTGAAAAATGTTTAAACAATTATTTCGCATCATAGAATAATCCATTGATTAGATAACCAATGGATCATCAACAGCTTTACAACAGAGTGCTTATAGACTGTTAGCCTTTGCGACCACGTTTTCAACGGTAAAGCCAAAGTACTTCAACAAATCGCCACCAGGTGCTGACTCACCGAAAGTCGTCATGCCAACAATAGCACCGTTGAAACCAACATACTTATGCCAGAAATCAACATGAGCAGCTTCAATCGCTACACGCTTAGTGACAGCACTTGGAAGAACAGACTCTTTATAGTCGACATCTTGCTTATCAAACTCGTTGGTTGAAGGCATAGAAACAACACGAACCTTTTGACCTTGTTCAGTCAAGACTGCAGCTGAATCGATAGCAAGCTGCACTTCCGAGCCCGTTGCAATAAGGATTAAGTCTGGCGTGCCTGCACAATCAACTAAGGTGTAACCACCTTTAGCTACGTTAGCGAGTTGCTCTGCGCTACGTGCCTGAGCTTTTAGGCCTTGGCGACTGAAGATCAACGAAGTAGGTGCATCACGACGCTCAATTGCCGACTTCCAAGAAACAGCCGTTTCAGCCGCATCACATGGACGCCAAACTGTCATGTTTGGTGTCATACGCAAGTTAGCAAGTTGTTCTACTGGTTGGTGAGTTGGACCATCTTCACCTTGACCAATTGAATCATGGGTATAAACGAAGATATTTTGAATTCCCATCAACGCAGACATACGTACAGCATTACGCGCATATTCCATAAACATCATGAACGTAGCACCATAGTTAATGAAGCCACCGTGTAGTGAGGCTCCATTCATGATACCGCTCATACCAAATTCACGTACACCGTAATAAATGTAGTTGCCGGCTGGATCGTCTTGAATGCCTTTAGAACCAGACCAAAGTGTCAAGTTAGAACCTGCAAGGTCGGCTGAGCCACCAAGGAGTTCAGGTAACATGTTACCGAAGAAACCGATGGCATTTTGTGATGCTTTACGGCTGGCAATCCCTTCCGCTTTATCTTGAGACTCCTGAACAAAAGCTTGCGCTTTCTCTTCAAAGTCAGCAGGTAGGTCACCAGTGATAACACGGCGCTTATACTCTGCAGCAAGTTCAGGGAATGCAGCTTCATAGGCAGCAAACTTATCATTCCAGTTAGCTTCATTGGTTTGGCCTGCTTCTTTTGCATCCCAACCAGCGTACACATTTTCAGGAATTTCAAAAGCGGCGTGCTCCCAACCAAGGAACTCACGAGCTGCAGCGATTTCAGCATCACCTAATGGTGCACCGTGACAGTCATGGCTACCAGATTTGTTTGGCGAACCAAAACCAATGGTGGTTTTACAACAGATCATAGATGGCTTGTCAGTGACAGACTTAGCTGCTTCGATTGCCGCACGAATCGCATCACTGTCGTGACCATCGACGTTAGCAATTACATGCCAACCGTATGATTCAAAACGCTTAGGTGTATCATCGGTGAACCAACCTTCAACGTGACCATCGATGGAAATACCGTTGTCATCCCAAAACGCAACAAGCTTACCTAGGCCTAAAGTACCAGCAAGTGAGCAAACTTCATGTGAGAGACCCTCCATCAAGCAGCCATCACCAAGGAAGCAGTATGTGAAGTGATCGACGATGTCATGGCCTGGTTGATTAAACTGCGCTGCCAAGGTCTTTTCAGCAATCGCCATACCCACAGCATTACTGATACCTGCACCTAAAGGCCCTGTTGTTGTTTCAACACCTGGGGTATAACCATATTCAGGGTGACCCGGCGTTTTTGAGTGTAACTGGCGGAAGTTTTTAATCTCTTCAATAGGCAGTGCATAGCCTGTCAAATGAAGCAAAGAGTAGATAAGCATTGAGCCATGACCGTTTGATAGGATAAAGCGATCACGGTCAACCCACTCAGGATTATTTGGGTTGTGCTTAAGGAAATCGTTCCAAAGCACTTCAGCGATGTCAGCCATCCCCATTGGTGCACCAGGATGACCTGAATTGGCTTTTTGAACGGCATCCATCGTTAATGCGCGGATAGCGTTTGCGAGTTCTTTACGAGATGACATGCTCTCTCCTGCTTGTTTTTTTTTGAAGTCTAGAGCAACGAGCACTATATCGATCAGCACTTATTAAATCATCGATGCTCTACGGCAAATTTGGGAGCCATATTTTCGCCTACATAACAAGTTGACGCAAATTGTTTATCACAGTTATGGGCATTTTCTTAACGTAAGTACACAATATTGGCAGAGATCATAGGTGTACCTTGAACAATCTATTCACCGTCATGAAAAATATCTTGTGATAAAATGAAAACTGCAGATCAACTATCAACCTGATATATAAAGAGTATTAACAATAAATCACTCCCAACAACATAAGTAATGTCACAATTTCGAGGAATAATTCGTCATCGGGGGTGATAAGAATGCCATAATGAATTAAAATAGCCATCTAGATGTAGATACTTCTATACCCAAACGGCTTCACGATGCAAGGTTCACCCTAAGTAGAAGGTGTGTTCGCCACATACTATAGTGGCTTGATAGCTTGGGTATACATTCAAATGGTTTAACGACGAGATTCCCACCATGGCAAAGCACTTGTTCACCTCTGAGTCAGTCTCAGAAGGTCATCCAGATAAAATCGCCGATCAGATTTCTGATGCGGTATTAGACGCAATACTAGAGCAAGATCCAAAAGCTCGTGTTGCGTGTGAAACATACGTAAAAACCGGCATGGTTATGGTTGGTGGTGAAGTCACGACTTCAGCTTGGGTCGATATCGAAGAGATCACCCGCAAGACCGTACGTGACATTGGTTACATCAATTCGGATATGGGCTTTGATGCCGATTCTTGTGCTGTATTAAATGTCATTGGTAAGCAATCACCTGATATTAACCAAGGTGTCGATCGCGCAGATCCTAAAGAACAAGGTGCCGGTGACCAAGGTCTGATGTTTGGTTATGCCAATAACGAAACCGACGTATTCATGCCTGCTCCAATCACTTATGCTCACGCACTTGTCAAGCGTCAATCAGAAGTTCGCAAGAACAAAATTCTGTCTTGGTTACGTCCTGATGCCAAGAGTCAGGTGACGTTTGCATACGAAGACAATAAAATTGTTGGTATCGATGCTATTGTTCTGTCGACCCAGCACTGCGAAAGTATCAATCAGAAAGATCTTATCGAAGGCGTGATGGAAACCATCATTAAGCCTGTACTTCCTGCAGAATGGTTGAATAAAGACACAAAGTACTTTATTAATCCAACAGGTCGTTTTGTTATTGGTGGCCCAGTAGGTGATTGTGGTCTTACCGGTCGTAAGATTATCGTTGATACTTATGGCGGCATGGCTCGTCATGGTGGTGGGGCATTCTCAGGAAAAGACCCATCAAAGGTTGACCGTAGTGCAGCATATGCGGCACGTTATGTAGCAAAGAACATCGTAGCTGCAGGTCTTGCTGAACGTTGTGAACTTCAAGTCTCCTATGCTATTGGTGTTGCAGAGCCAACCTCAATCAGTATCGAAACATTCGGTACAGGCAAAGTATCTGAAGAATTGTTAATTAAATTGGTTCGCCAGCACTTTGACCTACGTCCATACGGTCTAACTGAGATGTTGGACTTAGCTCGTCCAATCTATCAATCTACAGCAGCATATGGCCACTTCGGTCGCAATGAGTTCCCATGGGAACGTACCGATAAAGTTGAAGTCCTACGCGCTGACGCTAAATTATAATTATTTTTCTGTCGGCTAACTCCTGATAGAAAACAAAAAACCGCCTTCGGCGGTTTTTTTATATTTAAATGACGAATTAAATCTCCACCATACGCCCTGTAGGTAGATATTCTAATCGCTTGCCAAGCTCCTCTTTTAAGATACCGTATGCCTTCATTCCGGTGCAGTGCCCTGTATAGTATTTGCCAACAGGAAAACGTAACAAGCTACGCCCCAGAGCTCTAATATCTTGCTTACTACCGCCGACGGTATTAAATAGCGGTAAACCAACTAAGTGAAAACCACCAACCAATGCCTTTATTTTGCTATCTGGAAATTGATTGATCGCAGTATCAAGCATATTTAATATTCCACTATGACCACAACCAGAGAACACAATCAAGCCATCCTCCTCCTTCACAACCATCATAAGTTCATGTTCAAAACTATCCGGTTGACACCCTTCACTTCCTTTAGTGAATAAGTAACGATTTCCCTTAGGCTGAGGGTAGCGATGACTGATTGATGTAAGAATATAGACATTCGGAAAGATTTCCGTCGTTTGCTCAATGAAATTAAATCGGCCATGGAAACGTTCAAAAATACGCTTGTCTATCCCGACATTTAGCGTGGGACCATAAGCCTTAAATGCTGGGATTTTGAAGAGATACTCTTGTGTTTCACACTCTCGCACAAACACGGGAATACGGCGGTTAAGCTCAAGAAGGTAGGCTACGCCATTAAAGTGATCATGGTGTCGATGAGAAATAACAGCACCATCAAGTTTTTGCATATCGATCCCGAGTAAAGCCGCATTATCACAAAATGCACGACCGTTTCCAGTATCAAACACTAGCTGTAAATTCATCGTATCCAGATGAAAAGACAATCCCCTTTCAACCCGTAAATCAGGTCTATCTTTGAGTCTGGTATTTTCAACTAACGCCGTCAACTTCATCTTCAACTCTCTGATTTTCGGTGTTAACAATGATCGAAGTGAGCGTTTTCCATACACATAAACGACACTTGTTGCATCGACATCACCGGTATAGTTAACTCTCTTAAAGAGCTCATATCGACACTGACCTCCTCTTTTAGAACACGAATATTTGCAGCATAACTATTCGTCCGGCCGCACATTATCCACTCTGCCTGCCACCTAACAAGGTAATAGCGTTCATCTGTAGACCCATTCCCCTGAGCCAGACTAGCTTCATAAACTAAAGGGGTCGAACTGCCAGCCTCACAAGCGTCAAAAGTTGAATAAATAAGAGCGACCACAAGCTTGGTATTATCAAACGCTGATAAGGAAAGGTTAATGTAAGGTGCCAGTACGCTATCCAGGGATTCAGTCACATTACTCTCCCAAATTATCGAGAGCTAACAGATAATAATCTCTATCATCAAAAGTAAAAAAATCCAACACTTGCATTGATGCCTTATTGGTATGAGCAGAAAAAGAGGCCATATTATCTTCAGCAATAAAAGTCAGCATAAAGGGAAATTGACGACTGACATGCTCCTTGAGAGTTGAAACCAGTTGCTCAAATATTCCCTGACCACGATAGGATTGTTTAATCCAAATTGGACCATATTGGCAAGCGTTATTTTGGGTTAACTTGACACCTTTCAGGCTAAATTGACCTAATTGCTTAAGAATATGTCGGTAAACAGGCCAAGTTTGGAAAAATGACCAAGGACCCGCGATAACATATGCCACAATCTCCTGTCGATCCTCAGCGACAACAATCCAGCCCTTCTCAATCAAGTGAATGAGATCTTTAGAATCAAATACTTGCCCATTAAAGCTACTAGCCTGAGACTCATTACCCAGCTCATCATTAATATTTTGACATTCAAGCCTCTGTAATTGCTCAACATCGTCAAGATAAGCCAATCTGATTTCCATTACTCTACTCATATTCGGTTAACAATTAGAAAATTTGCATTATACAGGCATAGTCAAATCCATTAAATCGTCTTTGACCAGATAGCTCTAACCTAAGCAATTATTTGCTAAAAGCTGATATGACTACCACAATTAATATCTATAAAACACAACAAGACTTGTCTAGGCTCCTATGCTTCCAGAGAATATTGATACCACAATCAGCTTACTTGAAAGTGATAACACCCAGCTTAATCTGGTCAGGTGGATGCATCAGTGTGAACTGATGCATCGTTATTACCAGTCAGATGTTGTCTTTGTCATTCAGAAAACAGGTCAAGGATTTGAAATTATCGTCAGCTCGATCAGCCAAGCTCGCTGCTTTACAACTGGCACCCTATTCGAAAAAGAGACCCCTATATTTAAGCGTTTAATTCACACACCACCAGAGGGCCTTAATATCGACTTAACCAGTCAAAAGTCACAAGATTTACCTAAGGATTTCAACGAAGCAAACAATATGCTGACTCGGCCAATATTATGGCCAGATGGCACTCATTTTGGCTGCATTTGTGTGCTAAATTCAAAAACGTCAAGGAGTGAAGCTAACGCTTTTATGCTTGAACCATTTCAAGTTTTACTGCAACAGGAGCTTTCCCTATATTGTCAAACTCAACGCATTGAATCCTTATCAATGAGAGACAAGGACACTGGCATGCTAAATGAATATGGTTTCATTATGATGGCTCCCAGACAACTGAGTTTAGGCCGACGTTTTGGAGCCCACGCAGGCATTATATTGGTTGAATTATTACCCGACCCTACAACTCAAAATATTGAGGAACACCATAATCGATTGTTGGGCAAAATTATCCAAGACACCATACGTACGGCGGATATCGCTGCACACTATGATGAAACACAGTTTGCAGTACTGGTTTTTGTAGATTCAGAGCGTGAGCTACTCCATATCTCTCGACGAATTGAAAAACTTCTTAACCAACAAAATGAGAACCTCGAAATCGACTTTAGTTGTAGCTACTTCAGTCCAAAGTCATCGATGAAACTGAGTCCTATGCTAGAACAAACCAAAAAAGGACTCAGGTCTGAGCAAGCAAAGCAGGGTGCTCGACTACTGGCGACAAAGATAGAAACTAGGGATGAAGCTAGCAGTAACTTAATGTAAACCCCACCGGCATAATCATCACTTAACTCTTTAAAGCAAACGATCCATTACCTAGAGCGCTCACACTACACTTTTGGCTTTTCATGTGCCTTTGCCCATTGAATGAAAAGAACAACGGGAAAGGGAGATATCATCACAGCCCCAAGCCCTATCAAAGTGGACACTGTTACTATACCGCTAACGACTTGGCTAATATCTGTAAAGAGGTATAGTGCTACGCCACTGAAAAGGAGCACAAGACCTAACCAATGCATCACTTTTAATGTTTTCATCCCTTTTCCTTCTCTCTGACAGATTTAATGCTTTTTATCTTGCAATATAATTGTCACAATATGACAATTATATTAATTTAGGGCTCTGTCATGTCTATCAAGTATTTCATTATCTCCGCGGCCTTAATTGGCCTCACAGCTTGTCAAAGTTCAAATGTCACCCAAGTTCAAAATATTAAACTTCAGGGAACCTGGAATATTGAGGTCGTCGCTAATAAACCCGTGATAGATTACAGCCCAGCACAGCTGATCTTTGCCAAAGAGGGAAAATTATCTGGAAACAATAGCTGCAATAATTTTTTCGGCAGTTACTTTATTGATGGCGAGAATATTCGTCTTACGCCTGCTGGAAATACGATGAAAGCCTGTGTCGATGCATTAATGGATCAAGAGCAAAGAGTGATGGCGGCTATGCCGGAAGTGACCAATGCAAGTCTTGTTAAAGGCAAGCTAGTCTTAAAAGATGCCATGGGGAAAACTCAACTCGTGTTGAGCAAACTCTAATTATTTAAAAGCATTGAATAGTGTTAATAAAAAAACCGTCAAAAAGCGGTTTTTTTATGTATAAATCATGATATCTAAGCATCAAAATACCCACTACCATCCTCACCTATCTTTATCTTATGTAAGGCTGCAGGGGGTTGTTCACGCTCGATTAAATAGCTCCAGTAAGCATCATCAAACCCCCGAAATAGTTGATCGGCTTTACCCTCTGACTTCAAGATAAGCCACCACCAAACTAGCCCCCAAAGGCCAAAAGTCAGTATGGTCAACATAAAATGAAGGCATTTATGACGCTCAACACCTGCTTGATTCACGCTTTTATCTGCAGAATTTCTATGCACACGGAATTGATAGTTGGCCCTAGCCATAGACACCTCTCACTCGGTATTCAGTATTAAAAAGTTTAGCAGAGTTAGACTTTAGTCGAGTGGTGAATCGATAAATATTACCACTTACCCAAGTGGGTCATGCTAAAGTAGCCACAAAAATTGGAGCGATTATGATAATTAGAAAAGGCGAAAAATCAGACCTTAGTGCATTGATTCAATTTAATTTAGCCATGGCTAAAGAAACTGAAGATCTTGCATTAGATGAGGCTGTTTTATCTAAAGGCGTGAAGACGTTATTGTCTCACTCGGAAAAAGGCTTCTACCTCGTCGCTGAAGTCGATGGTGAGATAGCCGGTTCACTCATGGTGACATTCGAATGGAGTGATTGGCGCGCAAAAGATTACTATTGGATCCAAAGTGTCTATATTCGACCAGAGAATCGTCGACAAGGTATCTACGGCAAACTCTATCAAGCAGTCAAGCAGATCGCCGAAGACAATGGTGGAGCAGCAAGTTTCAGACTCTATGTAGAGCAAGACAACACTAAAGCACAACGTACTTATTCAGCGCTGGGAATGGAAAAAAGTTATTACCAGATGTATGAAGAGAAATAGCTCCCTTCATATTAGGTTAAGCTGAACGCTCCGCTACGGATAACGGAGCGTGAACCAGTTCACTACAGCACGCTAGTTCCTCGCTTACGGTAAAGACAATACAGCACAAGCTTTTTGCCTTTAACCGTAAGCAAAGCATTCCGTCATCTGTAGTCAGCTTGCTGGCGTGCAGTAAGGCGTAGCCGTTCCTGCACTTAGCTTTTTGTCATTAAGCGCAGATAGTCGTGACTTTTATCGCTAAACCACCTTGGCTGGTTTCACGGTACTTCACATTCATATCTTTGCCAGTCTCATACATGGTTTCAATCACCTTGTCTAAGCTCACTGTCGGCTCGCTACTACGACGCATAGCCATACGTGACGAGTTGATAGCCTTAACAGAAGCGATAGCATTACGTTCGATACAAGGCACCTGTACTTGGCCTGCAACCGGGTCACAAGTTAACCCCAAGTTATGCTCCATACCGATCTCAGCCGCGATACAAACCTGCACTGCAGTCGCGCCCATGATCTCAGCTAAACCAGCTGCTGCCATAGAACATGCTACGCCAACTTCACCCTGACAGCCCACTTCGGCACCAGAAATAGAAGCGTTACGTTTATACAGATTACCGATCGCTGCCGCCGCTAAATAAAAGCGCGTGTATTCAGGTTGAGTCATAGGTTGAACAAACTTGTCATAGTAAGCCATGACCGCAGGAATAATGCCTGCTGCACCGTTAGTCGGCGAGGTAACCACACGGCCACCGGCAGCATTTTCTTCACTGACTGCCAATGCGAACATGTTTACCCAGTCAAGAATAGCCATAGGATCGGTAGTGTGACGCTCCCCCGTGACTAACTGACGGTAAAGTGCTGGCGCACGGCGAGGAACGCGTAATGGTCCGGCAAGTATCCCCTCTGTTTGACAGCCTTTCTCGATACCCGCCTTCATGGTATTCCAGATTGCACCGAAGCGCTCATAGATAACGTCTTCGCTATTAAAGGCCTTCTCATTCGCCATCATAATCGCACTGATGCTCATGCCTGTCTCTTTACAGATAGCTAACAGATCTACAGCGAAAGCAAATGGGTATGGCACGATAACTTCGTTCGCAGCTTCTAAACCAAAGTGCTCTTCATCAACAATAAACCCACCACCGGTAGAGTAATAAGTCTTAGAAAATACACAGGTATCCCCATTCCATGCATGGATAGACATACCGTTTTCATGTAAAGGAAGTGCATAAGAGTGAAAAACCACAGACCCCGCAGGAAATGCAACACACTTAGCTTCTTTTCCTAAAGGTAACGTTGCTGTCATTTCGACTTGGCGAATAAACTCTGGAATCGCCTCAATCTCGACAGTTTCAGGCAAGTTACCACCCAGACCCATTAAGATCGCGGTATCGGTATGATGGCCTTTACCAGTCAGTGACAGTGAGCCATAGATATCGACACTGACACGAGTCACTTTTGCTATATCTCCACGTTGACGTAATTCATCAACAAACTCTTTGGCGGCCTTCATCGGCCCGACAGTGTGTGAGCTGGATGGACCTACACCTATCTTAAAAATTTCAAATGCGCTAAACATAATAAATAACCTCTATGAACCAACAAAGGGTCAGCACTGAATGAGTGCTGACCCTTTGTAAATCTTGAAACAAGTTAACTTAAGACAGCATACCAAACAGGATAGCGGTCATTGCTAATAGACCAGCAATCACAACGAAGATGTTACTAATACGACCACGGTAAGCTTTAAGTGCGGGTACTTTATAAACAGCATACATAGGCATTAGATAAAGAATCGCAGCGATGATTGGACCACCTAGGGCTTCAATCATACCTAAGATACTTGGGTTTATAATAGCAACGCCCCAAATGGTAAAGAACATAAAGCCTAGAATAAACTTATTTATTTTCTTATCAGATACTTCTTTATTACTGCTACGCAACTGCTTAGTGATAATCCCCTTCAGACCTTCTGTCGCACCTAAGTAGTGACCGAAGAAAGAAGATACAATTGCAATCACAGCAATGATAGGACCGAAGTAGCTTACAAAACCACTTTCATGAACGTTTGCAAGGTAAGAAAGAATGGGTAAGTTTTGTGCTTTAGACTCTGCAAGTTGCGCAGGGCTTAATGAAAGCACGCAAGAGAATACAAACAGCATCACAAAACCAACTAACATCATACTAGTATTACGTAGTATCAAATCGGCTTTCTTAGACGCATTGACACCATGCTCACGCTTTAATGCAACAGAGAACTGTGAGATTGCTGGAGAATGATTAAATGCAAATACCAACACTGGAATCGTTAACCAAACAGTACCTAAGAACTCAGTGGTTGATGGGATCTGAGTCAATGCATCCAGCTTCCAACTAGGAATAAGATACAAAGACATAAATGCTAGAATAGCGACTAATGGATAAACCAAGAATTGCGTCACTTTCAACATAATTTTTTCACCTGAAACCATCACTGACATCATGCCTAAAATAAGCAAGCCAGATAGGATCCAACGTGGTGGCGATGCCATACCAAGTTGGTTAACGATGAAACTGTCGATGGTATTGGTAATACCCACACCATAGATCAATACAATTGGATAGATCGCAAAGAAATAAAGTACGGTGATCGCTTTACCAGCGCCAACACCAAAATACTCTTCAACTACGTGAGTAATATCACTGCCTGGCGTCTTTGAAGAGCAGACAAATCGAGATAGACCGCGATGGGCTAAATAGGTCATAGGACCGATAATTACCGCCATCATGACTAGTGGCCAAAATCCGCCCATACCAGCATTGATAGGTAGGAAAAGAATACCTGCACCAACCGCGGTACCAAATAAACTTAACATCCAAGTTGTATCTTGACGTGTCCAACCTTGACGGCCAGATGCTTCTACTTGGGTATTCATTACTTTTTCTTGCATAAATTTACCTTTGAGGCGCTAATGGCACCTTTGGTTTTGATGGTACAAACATAGACTGTGTAGTTATGGGTTAGCCCCACAGTAAGAGCCGAATTCGCGGTCAGAATATAGATTTAGAACATCAGAAAGTTGATCTAGCGCGTAGTTTTGAAATTGAATTTCAGAACAAATGAATAATGTGACCTTCTTCACAGTTGTCATGTAGTAAATTTTCATAAGGACTCAAGCAAGGCAACCTGATTGAACCTAAAATAAACATTACCATTACATAAATTACCTAAAGGTAATATTCGAAATCACATAACAAAATACACGCATCAGCATCAGATCACATAAACGCGCTAATTTGAGATATTACCCCACAAACCAAATAAAGAACTTGAAGCGGATCACAATCAGAACCACTGGATAAGACCAAATTTTCAGCGATTCAAACTGCCACCGATAAATTTGAGAGTATTTAATGGATGAGCTCATCAGTCAAATATTAGAATATTTAATAGCATAAATGATCTAATTACTCATGTATAAATGAAGAGAAACAAAAAGATGACGAATATTAGCGCTTAGACGGTGTCGTGATAGAGCTGCCATTGAGTTGCAAATTACTGAAAAGCGAGAGACACTGATTAAAATCAAATGAAAAATATCAATAAACACTCTATGCCAATGTTAATTAAGCTAAAAGAAATTAAAATCGTGGTTGGTTCAACCAATCCTGTCAAAGTACAAGCTGCCAAATCAGCAGTAAAGCAACTCTTTCCCAACGCCGAAATTCAATGTGTCGGCCGTCAAGCCCCCTCGGGCGTAGCTGAACAACCTATGACAGCCGATGAAACCCTTAAAGGTGCAATAAACAGGGTTGAGTATTGTCAATCAGCGCCAGAAATTGAAAAAGCAGACCTTTATATTGCTATTGAAGGTGGGGTTGATAACTTCAGCTATGGTCCGGCAACATTTGCGTATGTTGTGATTGGCCATCATGGTCAACGTGTCGTTGGCCGTAGCGCACTGCTTCCGCTTCCCCTTATCATTTATAGAGCATTGAATGAAGGGGAGGAGTTGGGCGATGTGATGGACAGACTTTTCAACACGCAAAATACCAAACAACAAGGCGGAGCAATTGGATTGTTGACTCAAGGCGTTGCCACTCGAGAGAGTATCTATACTCAAGCCCTTATCTTAGCTATGGCGCCTTTACTAAATGATGAGTTATACCAACTTTAGCCACAGGTCTGCTCCACTTGCAATTTAGTTTAATCCCCTTTAGGTTATAACTGACTATTTAGATGTTGGTCGCACCTAATTCTTATACTAAGTATAGAAGTCCATATTAACCGAGGACGTTAGATTGGCACTTATTAATCAATGCGATAATATTGAAGTAGATGAAAAGAGCGAATCCTGCACTCGAGTCAAAGCCCGGACGGGCCTGAGAACGGTATCTCGTCACATTGTCAGACAACTAGGTATGCTAAATTCAGCATTTGGGGATCTTCCCTTATCCCCAGCTCAGGCTCATACACTAATCGAATTAAGTAATGAAGCGATGTCAATCAAGCAACTCTCGCAACTGCTTAATATAGATAAGTCGAACGCCAGCCGAGCAGTAACACACCTGATCGACAAAGGCTTTGCTTACACCCAGAGCAACCCTAAAGATACCCGAAGCCTACTTGCCCATTTAACGCCTCAAGGGAAAAAGCAGCTACAAAAACTACACTATCAACAAAACACTATTTTCGATCAGATCTTATGTCAGCTCTCTCCAGAGGAAGCCACTAATATTGAGTCAGCGATGTCCGCCTACAATAAAGCCATCTGTCGCACCCAAGCTCAACAAGGCTATATCATCAGAGAGATAACTCCTGCAGATGATGTTGCTATCGCTCAACTAATAAGAGAGGTCTCTGCTGAATATGGGCTTACGGCGGATAAAGGCTACAGCGTTGCCGATCCCACCTTAGAGAGCACCAGTGCACAATATCAGGCCATGGGTTCACGTTATTGGGTCATTGAACTCGATGGGCTTATACTCGGTGGAGCGGGTATAGCTCCACTAAGCAATGAACAAGGTATCTGTGAACTGCAAAAAATGTACTTTAATCAACAGATAAGAGGCATGGGGTTTGCGAAACGTATGGGTTATCTAGCACTCAATTATGCCCGAAGACAGCAGTATCAAGCCTGTTATCTTGAGACCACAGCCTGTTTAAAAGAGGCGATTAACTTGTATGAAGCCATCGGTTTCGAGCATGTTTCACAGCATTTAGGCAATACGGGTCACGATGCTTGTGAATTACCTATGTTATTAAAACTAGGATAGTTTTATGTCAGTAACTTGCGTCCAGCCCCTTGTTTTATATAGATCATTTTTCTAGTCTTTTCCCTAAAAGCTTGCTAGCCTCAAGACGTCACCTTCGCACCATTACATTAGAGTGGAGATTTTATGGAATATCGTCGAATACCACATTCCAACCTTGAAGTAAGTGAGCTCTGTTTAGGAACCATGACCTGGGGTGAACAGAACACACAATCAGAAGCATTTGCCCAACTTGATTACGCCATCGAGCAAGGCATTAATTTTATTGATACTGCTGAAATGTATCCCGTCCCACCCAAAGCTGACACCCAAGGCGCAACCGAGCGCATCTTAGGTAACTATTTAAAGAAAACCGGTAATCGCGACAATTTAGTGATCGCAACTAAGGTCTCATCTCCAGGGGGAAAGAGCGATTTCATACGCCCTAATATGGCACTGGACTGGTGCAATATACATGAAGCTGTCGACACCTCACTGGCACGTTTACAGATAGAAACCATCGATCTATATCAGCTTCATTGGCCCGACAGAAACAGCAACTTCTTCGGCGAGCTCTCCTACCAACAGATCGATGATAACGAGAAGCTCACCCCTATCATTGATACCTTAGAAGCCCTTGCTTCACTACAAAAAGAGGGCAAAATCCGCTACATAGGCGTCTCCAATGAAACACCTTGGGGATTAATGAAATACCTGCAACTCGCAGAGAAACATGGTCTACCTCGAGTTATCAGCGTGCAAAACCCCTACAATCTGCTAAACCGCAGTTTCGAAGTAGGCATGGCAGAGATAAGTCATCGGGAAGAGGTGCCTCTACTGGCATACTCACCACTCGCCTTTGGCGCACTCTCTGGCAAGTACTTAGACGGCCAATGGCCTGAAGGTGCTCGTCTGACTCTATTTAAGCGCTTTGCCCGTTATACTGGTACTCAGCTCGCCCTCGATGCCACTAAAGCCTATGTAGAGCTAGCCCATGAGTTCAAACTCAGCCCAGCACAGATGTCATTAGCCTTTGTAAATTCACGTAAGTTCGTTGTCTCAAATATCATCGGAGCGACAAATCTTGAACAGCTCAAAGAGAATATCGACAGCATCAATACCAGCATTTCCCCTGAATTGATGATACGACTCGATGAACTGGCACTGATTTATCGGATGCCTTGTCCATAGTCCCAGTTTTAAGTAGCTCAAAAGAGGAAGCAAGACACAAGATCAAGGGGCATGATACAAATTGAGTATGCGCTAGCTTAAAAGCTGCTTACAATAGGCGATAAGATCTCCCAAGATCTTATCGCCTTATTTTTTGTTATCGACAATCGGACCCAAACCATGGACTTTCCTCAGCTGCGCGCTCAATTTCCCACACTAGAGCAAACTTTAGCGGGCTACCCACTGTGCTACTTAGATACTGCAGCCACCAGTCAAAAGCCTAAGCAAGTCATCGTAGCCATGAGCCGATATTATGAAACAGATAATGCCAATGTTCACCGGGCCGCCCACCAACTGTCATCCAGAGCCACCAGTCAATATGAAGCGGTGCGTGACAGTCTGACCGATTTTATCCATGCTAAGCGCCGTGAAGAGATCATCTTTACCCATGGCACCACTGAATCCATCAACATGGTCGCACACGGCTTAATCGAGCAAATTAAAACCGGTGATCTGATACTGATCGACACCGCCGCACACCACGCCAATATTGTGCCTTGGCAAGAGTTAGCCAAACGCACCGGGGCTATCATCAAGCCCATCCCGTTAACCGACGAATGTCGCCTCGATGAAGCCGCTTTCGATGCCCTGTTACAAGAAAAGCCCGCGATTGTTGCACTCAGTCATGTTTCCAATGCGTTAGGCACGCTCAATCCGATTAACGTTCTAGTCGCTCGCGCTAAGCAAGCCGGAGCAATAACCTTAGTTGATGGCGCTCAAGCTATCGCGCATCTCGAGGTGAATGTTCAGGAGTTGGACTGTGATTTCTATGTCTTTTCCGGCCATAAAATGTATGGCCCCACTGGCATAGGTGTACTCTACGGGCGCTTTGAGATATTGGACACCTTAACTCCGTTAATGACAGGCGGAGAGATGATTAAAAGCGTGAGCTTCGAGGCAACCCAATTTAATATCCTCCCTAATCGACTCGAAGCCGGTACGCCTCCTATTGCAGAGGTGATAGGTTTAGGCGCTGCTATCGACTTTATCAACGCCCTCCCCAGAGCCGACATTGCCAAGCAGGAAGCTGAACTTCTAAACTACCTGCAAACTCGGCTCAAACAGCTAGGTGATATCACCCTTTATGGTGCCAATGACAACAATATCGGCGCCGTGGCATTTAACCTGGCCGATGAGCATCACCAAGATGTCGGCATACTTCTCGATCAACAAGGTATTGCAGTCCGATGTGGTCATCACTGCGCTATGCCGTTAATGCAAAGCTTAGGGATCAAAGGCTGTTGCCGCGCGTCACTGGGGATATATAGCAGTAAAGAGGATATCGACCGTTTTATCGATGCGCTTGCATCGGTAAAAGAGATGTTGTTGTAAAAGATAGGTTCTAGGAAAAGCAGGTTCTAGGAAAGACTAAAACGGCAAAGCTAAGAAAGCCAAGTGCGGTTTTATTTTAATATAGTAAGCATTCAAATTAGGTCGAATATGAGTCAAGTATCACAGCCCTCTCAGGAAACATTTTTAGCGCTTAAGCTCGACAGCAACGAGATATTGCCGCTTTTTGAGCAAGCCAGTAACTGGCAAGAGCGCTATCGTCAAATCATGTTGCTCGGCAAAGCCCTACCAAAGCTTGATGAAGCGTATCGCATCGAATCGGCACAAGTCAGAGGGTGTGAAAACACCGCTTGGCTCTACCATAGTGCAATCGAAGACAAACACTATTTCGTTGCCGATAGCGATGCACGAATCGTCAAAGGGCTTATCGCCCTATTATTAACAGCCTGTCATGGTAAAACCTCTGATGAGATCGCCAGTTTCGACATTGAAGGCTACTTCGATATGTTAGGGCTAACGGGACAACTAAGCCCCTCGCGGACGAATGGCTTGTTTGCCTTGGCTAAGGCAATTAAAGCTTTTGCTGTTTAGTTTGGCAAACTTACCTAATAGTAAGTTTCAAATATTTTTTAGTTCATCAAGCTACGCTTGAATCTTCATTGTTAGACTACGTCTAACAACTAACGTCGTGGAATTCCATTCCCTTCTTGCAATAAAAAGTAGGCAAGGAGGGCTGTTCACCAATCCAAAAGCATCCATTCAAAAAGGCCAGTTCGCCTTGTATTCTCCCTGACGCCCGACGAAATCCATCTGAAAAGCAAAGGGTTTCCAACGGGGAATTGTTGTAACTTTAGGCTGCGTTTGAAGTAGCCATTAGGTATGACTACCCTATCTTCTTTCGACATTCATCAGGGGAACTTGTAAAGCCCGTCTCTCGCATTAACAAAAAGGTCAGCACTATCGCTCTAAAATAGCCGCTTAAAGCGAAAATAGTCAGTCAATAAGCATCATGCAAAGAGGCAAAAATTTAGAAAAGTTAAGGCCAAATAGCCATAGCTAGGAAAGTGTTGTCTTGACACACCGGGAGCGTCCATATATGTCCTGTCTTTTTTCCCAAGATAAAAGCGATTCACCACAGAGGGTGAGTATAACGGTAGTTATAAGATCACGAACGAGAGATACGAGGTCGCACTAGCACTTAGATATGGATATCATTACGAAGGTCACGGAGAAGATCAAAAGCCATAATCTCTTCCTCCATCTTTTTCTCCGTGAACTCTGTGAAGCGCAGCCTCTGTGGTGAGAATATCTTTTGTCTTTTACTCGCAGCGTAGCGATCTAGCAGTGAGCTTGCGAACGACCTAGTAGGCACAAAGTTCCGTCCTAGCAGGACGAAGCCCGCCCTTCTTGGCTTTAATTCAAAAGAATGGATCCCGGAACAAGCCCAGGATGACAGCAATGCAAATGTTCAGCTTGGCTTTTACTGTAAGCAGCGCGTTCCTGTAGCCGCAGGCTATTCCGTGAGCAGCGCGTTCCGTACTCATCAGCTTTTCTAGCAGTGAGTTTGGAACGACACTCGCAGGCACAAAGTGCCGCCCTAGCTAACTACCCTACTTCGAGCACATCTCGCGTTTTCCACTGCACTATAATCAAACCGACGATGAGTAAAATGCCAACAAACCCTGTACCCAATGGATTGAGTAGAATTAACGGTACTGTCATCAGTGCAATCACTCTTTCTACTCTCGATAATTTACGCAGCAGGTACCCTTCGATGGCGATGGCAATAGCGATGATAATCGCCGTAGTCTGTGCGATGGCAAATACAAACTCGAGCATACTTGCATCAGGACTGAGTAGATCGGTATAGGCCATCATGATCGGAATGATAAACAGGCCACCAGCAAGTTTGAACGCTTCGACTGATGACTTCATTGGATTAGCATTGGCCACACCCGCGCCTGCAAAAGCCGCTAAAGCAATGGGTGGAGTCACATTCGATGTTTGTGACAGCCAAAATACAATAAGGTGCGCTGTTAACAGCGGCAAACCAAAATCCCCTAACATGGGCACCGCCATGACTGCGAGTACAATATAGGCCGCAGTGACAGGTAATCCCATCCCCAATATCAGCGCCACAATACTGATAAGCCCCAGCGCCACCAACATATATCCGCCAGAAAACGCCATGACAAACTGAGTGAACTGTAAACCGATCCCCGTCTGCCCTACCACGCCGACAATAATACCCGCGGCGCCACAGGCCGCCGAGATTGGTAGCGCCATCAAGGCACCGTTTTTCATCCCGCTAATAAACTTAGTGAACCCGATACGGCTATGTTTACGTAACGCAGCAGTGACCAAGATAGCGGCACAACCTGCAACCCCTACTAATAGCGGCGAATAGGCCATCATCAAGAGTGTCGTGATCAACGCCAATGGAATTAAGTGGTGGGCGCCTTGCTTCATCACAGTAATCACCGCTTCAGTGCGACTCACAGCTTGCAGGTTTAACTTACATGCCATCAAATGCACGTAGAGCAGTGTACAAAAGAAATAGAGAATAGCGGGTGCGATTGAAGCCAGCATGATCTCACTGTAAGGAACGCCAGTAAATTGAGCCATCACAAAAGCTCCCGCCCCCATGATGGGCGGCATGATCTGCCCACCAGTCGAAGCAGCGGCTTCGATCCCTGCCGCCTGTTCTGGCTTATAACCGAGCTTTTTCATCATAGGAATGGTGACAGAACCTGTGGTCACCGTATTGGCAATGGCAGATCCTGAGATAGACCCTAAACCCGCGGATGCCAGCACTGCCGCCTTAGCTGGGCCACCTCGGTATTTCCCCGCAATAGAGAAAGCCAAGTCGATAAAGAACTTACCTGCCCCCGTCACTTCCAAGAAGGCCCCAAAGAGCACAAAAATAAACACAGTGGTTGCCGCAATACCAAGAGCTGAACCAAACACGCCATTGGCTGAATAGATCTGAAACTGGATCAACTCCTGCAATGAATAGGATTTTGTCGCAAACGCATCAGGCAACAGATTGCCAAAAGCACTATAGGAGAGAAAAATAACGGCAATCAATACCATCACCCAGCCGACAGTACGTCGACACCCTTCCATCAACAGCACAATCAAAGCGCAACCTGCGACTAAGTCGACCATCCCCAATCCATAGAGAAGATGATCAATATCGTTATAATCAAATATCGACATCCGATATGCGCCAAACAAGGTTAGCCCGCAAAGCGCTAAATCAAACACTCTCCCCGGCAGGTATAACTGACTTTTGCGATTCTTTATCAAGGGATAGTGCAGGAAAATAAGCACCAATACCCAACTCAAATGAACGGGTCTGAAATAGGTCGCAGAGATGGTCGAGGTGATACCCTGCCAGATCTGAAAAGCCGACAGTGCTACGGCAATAATCAACACCAGATAACCAAGTAGCTTGATAGACCGCTCTTTAGCCAGGCTTAAACTGGGATCACTCGTTGGGAGTAGATCTGAATGAGGAGCCATCTTTTTTATCCTCTTATTACTTTTATTATTGTTTTTTGGAAAATCAGGGAAAAGCAGAAGGAGAAATAATACAGAGCTGAAAGTTAGCCTTCCAACTCTGTATAAATACCAACCAATATAAATTACTGCAATGAATCAAAATATTTCTGTGCACCCGCATGCAAAGGCACGCCTTTGAGACGGTTGGCATTAGCAGGTGTGGTCATATCAGCCGCCTTAACTACTTTACGCACCTGATCAATATTCTCAAATGCTGACTTTGTCAGATTGTAAGCCATGTCGTCACTCATCTTGGCATTGACCACCAACACGTTCCACACACTCAATGTTAATATCGCTGGCACCTGATTATAAGTATCTGCTGGAATGGTGTAACTGCTGTAAGCTGGGAACGCCTGAATAAATGCAGCACTCTCTTTGGCTGAAATAGGTAAGATATTAATATCATGGGTTAACGCAACCTGAGTGACCGCACCCACCCCTTGGCCGCCGACAATAAAGCCAGCATCAATTTGACCATTTGCTAACGCATTGGTGGTTTCAGAATAATTAAGGTATACCGCATCGATATCCTTTTTCACGTCGATACCAATAGATTCAAGCAGCGCCGCAGAAGTTACTGCCGTTCCACTAGCAGGAGCCCCCAATGAGATACGCTTACCTTTAAGATCTGCCAGAGAGGTAATGCCTGATTTATCTAACGTCAGGGCATGGACCAAATTAGGGTACAAGGCAAACAAGGTCTTAACCGGCAGCTTACCCTTAAACTTGCCCTCCCCCTTATACGCATCCAACACCACATTGCCCATGGCGATACCAGCAATCATATCGCCACGAACGACCTTAATGGTGTTCTCAACTGACGCTGCGGTCACTTCAGCTTTCACATTTACATCGGGGATCTGTTCAGACCATACCTTAGCTAACGCGCCTCCAAATGGATAGTAGACGCCGCTTTGTCCACCCGTACCAATAGAGTAGTTTTCAGCATGAGCCACCGAGGGTAAAACAAGCAGTAATGCTAGGGTAAGCGCACGATACAACATAGGTTTCTCCTTAAAGAGATAGGATACTTTTATTATTTTGAGGTTGTTAGATTGATCCTTAAATTAATGCTTAAGCTAGTGCTTAAGCTAGTGCTTAAACTCGAACTTAAATAGAATCAAAAACCCTTATTTATTAGTGGTTTTACACTTAAATCTGATAATAATAGTCACTTAAGGGCAGAGTAATGTCAAGGTATCGAATGGTCTAAATAGATAGGTTCTTACCATCATTCTCGGTATAATCCGTGATCAGCGTTTACCTATCGATTCAGAGTGAAAAACATGTCAAAAACCGCTTGCGCACTGCATATTTTAGTCAAACATAAAGAGCTGGCCGAAGATATTATCCAGAAACTCAATAAAGGCGCAAAGTTTGATGTACTTGCCAAGAAACACTCAAGTTGCCCATCAGGGAAAAATGGTGGCAGTTTAGGGGAATTTAAGCGAGGCCAGATGGTGCCTGCTTTTGATAAAGTCTGCTTTAACGAAGCACTCATCACCCCCCACTTAGTAAAAACCAAATTTGGTTGGCATGTCATAAAAATCCTATATCGCACTTGATGAAGATATAACAGATTTCTGCAGCCTTCGAATGAAGGCTAGTTACATTTTCTAGTTTGGTTCATTTAGCTTTATTGTTATTGAGACATGTGTTTGAAGGTTTTACCTTCATAGTCATCTATCGCTTGCAGCGACCTATGTGGACTATTTCTTTGAGAGTGTTCTGCGAAACGCGCACCTACACGGGGTTATCAATGTAGTGGTCAACTAAATTTGATCACAGTTTTATATTCAAACCAGCACCTCCGCTCTAACTCATTTGAGCTATCTCCGATTGTCTCTGTTTCAAAATAGAAGTGGCCCTCTAAGTGACTCTTCAGGTACGCACTCACTTAACGTATGTTGCAACCAGTTGATAAACTTAGTCTCCAAAGAGGTTGATTCTCTTTCCTGCTTGAGCAAAACATAATGGTGACCTGAGCGGATAAACCCAAAAGGAGCGATCAACCTCCCCTGTTTTAAGTCATCAGCCACTAAAGGATATGAACCAATAGCAGCGCCTAAACCATCAACTGCAGCCTGAAAACAAAAATAAAAATGAGCAAACGTTTGCTCACTATGACCTAAATCCATATTCAATGTTGAATCTGCCAACCAATCTTTCCAAGCAGAGATCCGGCTTTCACTATGCAATTTAATCACTTTGCTAAGATCCCCTTTAACCCTTAGCCAATATTCAGGAGAAAACACAGGACCAACCCACTCTTCGACCAATTCAATTTTTTGATGAGCAGAGTGCAATTCAAAATCATCACGGCGAATAGCCATAGATAACCCAGTCACTCCTAGGGCCACTGGACCACCAGCAGTAGATAATCTAACATCTCCAGAAGTATCATCATGGAAAACTGACAGGCGTGGCATTAACCATCGCATCGTTAAGGTGGGTTCACATGATACCTCTATACATTGTTGATTAACGTGTCTAACCTTACTCACTCCCAACTCTAAAGTCTGAAAAGCCTGAACCGTATACTCCTTTAATAGTTCCCCCTCTTTAGTCAGATAAACATGCCTACCTTGTCGATAGAACAAAGATTGTTGTAGATAATTTTCCAATATTTTTATCTGCTTACTCACCGCTCCATGGGTAATAGAGAGCTTCTCAGCGGCTTCTCTATAACTGGTTGAGGCCGCTGCAATATGAAAAGTATGAAAAGCTTTCAGATGTCTCATTGGTGAATTTAACTCACAGTTCAAAGGCCATTTTTTCGATTATAGACAGCAAATACAGTTGCTACAATAGTGTCATTAATTGAACAATTATCTATAGGACAAAATAAATGGAGTGGTTAAGTTTAGCGGTATTAGGAATACTGATCGTTATGAGTCCTGGTGCTGACTTCGTCTTAGTATTAAGAAACAGCTTAAATCAGGGAAGAAGGATTGGCCTTTGGACTGCTATCGGAGTTAGCCTAGCCATTACCGTGCATATCAGTTACTCCATGCTTGGTATTGGTTACTTAATATCACAAAATGAATTGTTATTTACCCTTATTCGTTACGCTGGAGCAGGCTATTTAATCTATCTAGGCATTATAGGATTGCTCTCAAGCAATCAAGCTATCGATACCTCAAGCTCTTCAAGTAAACAAAGTACGGCACTAAGCGCCATGACTCAAGGGTTTCTCTGTAATCTATTAAACCCTAAAACTATGCTGTTTTTCTTGAGTATATTCAGTCAACTGCTCGGCTCTGAACAGTCGAATCAATCGGAAGCACTTATCTATGGACTCTATATGATTGTTTTGCATGCTTGCTGGTTCAGTGTTGTCGCAATCCTCTTTACATCAAAGCGATTACAAAGTCACCTTAACCGAATTAAACAAAAAATAAACCAAGCCTGTGGTGCAGGCTTAATTATTTTAGGTATCGCATTAGGTTTCAAATCTTAATCAGAACTAAAGAGAAAAATTGGCGATAGTCTTCTGAATGCCGACCACATCGGTGCCTTTTCTAAGCTCTTTAACCAGTGGATCTTTTTGACCGGAGATCCACAGCTTCAACTCTGAATCCATATCGAATCGTCCCGCAGTTTCCACTTCAAAATGGGTGATGGCCTTGTAAGGAATAGAGTGATAGCTGACTTTCTTGCCTGTCAAACCTTGCTTATCAATTAAAATCAGACGCTTATTAGTAAACACAAACATGTCACGAATGACTTTGTAAGCCAAGTGCAGTTGCTCATTATCACCCATAATTGGGTTAAGCTCTTCAGTTAACTCTTCTAAATTAACTTCTGAGGCATTGCCCATTAACGAATCTAATAGTCCCATTTATCTTTCCTTAAAGTTATCAACTAGTAGAAAGGTAACATAAACGAGTAGGAAACAAGCTGACTAATTCGATGAAACACGCAAGCTAGTTACGTCTAGAGCTAGGATTTGATCAACAGCACCAATAGAAAGAGTTAACCTCTACCATCGGCCCTATAGCAGATGTTGTTCACCCCATGTCCTAACGAGCCGCAGCTCCTTGATACTCGTTATACTAAAAAACACTTGTTAATTTGCGTGGCTACTATGCGAGATGTTTCTATCCCACTTCTCATATCCATATGATTAATTCGGTATTGTTTTGGTGTAAGTTTCATTAGTTCTTTAAACTTAGTGTTATAACTTGAGATAGAAGTAAAACCGACTTCAGCACAAATATAGGAGATGGAGTTATCAGTTTTAACCAGTAAACTTGCCGAACGTCTGACTCTTTGCTCTATAACATACTGCCAAAAAGTAATGCCCATATTGGCATTAAAGAATCGAGAGAAAGTACTCACACCCATATATATCTGCCCAGCAACCATTGCAACCGTTAGTGGTTCGGTAAGGTGCTCTTGAATATAGCGAATGCATGTATTAAGTTTATCTTCAATCTTTTTGACATGATTTATTTCAATATAGTCTTCAAGAAGAATTTGCTTAGGCTCCTGTTTAGATAACTTATCAAGTATACCGAGAATATTCAAAACCTGAGAAAATTCAAATGAATTCTCTATAAAATTGAACTCTTTACCAATTCCAGTTATTTGTTCCCCTTCATATAATAAGCCATTTCTGGCATTCTCTAGCATAGACTTCACCTCGGCAAATTGCTGGCTGTCAATGAAAGTCAAGCCCATCCCATTTAGTCTGAAGTGCAGAACATCACAATCCAAAGTTTTATTACGATACGATGATTTAGTGTCCAAAGAAAGTCGGAACGGGTTAAAGGGAGCAAGCAGAACAATCTGTCCAATATTAAGTCGGTAATGAACATTAGTAAGGTGTAAAGTACATCCCGTTGTTTTGGGACGTATTAACACGTAATCAGCCCCAAAAATCATATACTGTGTAGCTGATAATTTTTGCAAATCAAATACAACAAACTTGGGAGTATTTGAAACGATTTTTGTAGGCATTATCCCCCTCCTTAATTTAAAATATTCTAGTCATTTTACCATCGCAAAGCTATCCATTAACGTTGAATTTGTGACCGTTACGTGGTCTCCATTCAATTCATACCACTTAATGAGATCTCAGCACTACAATTTGAAAGATCAAGCTCGTCAAACACTTGTCTATACCTAAGCAAGCTGAAAATACTATTAAAGAGTATTTGTGCGAGTTCAATTCTAGACGCATTAGCCTAGCTAATGGTGAGATCCTTATTAAGCTAATGAAAGCTAACGCGTCCTGCTCTCACCCCTTACCTACACACCAGCGGAAACAACAAAGCAAGCTTGCACAAAGCCTTGCATGATGGTTTTTGCTCTTCATTATCAAGAACTAGGTGTAATCATGCAATATTACGAGTCTGATAAGACCCCTTATGATCTAATCATGTTGACTCTATTATTTGCCTATTAATATCGTATTAATGCTGAGAACTAACGAAATAATGCTTGCATAATATTCCTTATCGATAAAATCGTATTTAGAATACTTACACCATCCTGAACTCGAGCAGAATTCCGTTAAAAAGTAGCATGATTTCGATATCTACCAAAATGCCAATATATAATGATAGTTAAAGTAAAAATGTGAAAATCAAATACCCTTTTACTTGAGAATATAAGATCACAGTTGTAATAAGACTATGTAATAGATAGGTTTATTATTGCCAGCAATGATATCAACTAACTACATAGATGCATTCTATGACTCATCTTCTTGGAATATTTGTTAATAAAAATGAGTCATGTAAACAACCTGAATTAATTTTTACTTTATAAGGATTGCTATGAAATTTTTACAAAATGCAAAACATGTTGGTTTTGCAAGTGCTTTCGGAGCTGCGACCCTCATGGGGTTAGTTGGTTTTTTTGCCCGTAATATTGATGCGCAAGGAGATGTAATTGCTTTTTCTCGAATGCTATGCGGCATGATTCTTTTCTTTATTATTCTAAAAACAATGAATAGACTCGGTGACTTGAAAAAATATAAGTTATCACCTTCTATGGTATTTAGTGGCTTATTTATGGGAGTTTGCTTATCTGCATATGTAGCTTCGACTCAACTAACTTCAATTGCAAATGCGGTATTTTTTATTTATATAGGTCCCATTATTTCAACTATACTGGCCATTATTTTTTTAAAAGAACCGCTTAAACCTATCACCATATTCTCCATAGCCTTTGTATTCATTGGAATGATGTTTATTGTTGGATTGGTTAGTATCAGTCCAGAAGGCATTTCATTTGGTATGAGTTTCTCAAAGGACACTTTCATCGGTGATATGCTTGGTTTATCTTCAGGTGTTGGTTATGGTCTCTTTTTATTCTTAGGCCGATATAGAACTGACGTCCCTGGTGATGTGCGTTCATTCTGGAATTTTTTGTTTGCACTCCTCGGTATTTGCTGCCTATTTTTATTAACCAGCCCTTCTATTTCACAAATGACAAGTAGCGATTGGTTATGGTGGATTGCGATTGGTATCGTGTGCGGTTTTGGTGCTCTATCTCTGTGTACCATTGCAACTAAAAACCTATTAGCTGTTGAGTTTGCCTGTGTCTCATACTGGGAGTGTGTAGTGGCTTCAATTATTGGCATTCTTGTATTTACGGAGCCTTTGTCAGACGTACAGATGTTGGGAGGGTTACTGATTATTATTGGAGGGGTAAGTGAGATGGCTGTCAGTTTACTACAAAACGCTAAGAAAAAAAGAGTAACTGCAAGCCTATAATGATCAATAACCAGAAGTTGAGTAACTTATGAGTTCTAATATTAGTTCAATTATTTTTGAACCTAATGGATCACATCATACTCAACAGAATACCTTAAAGCGAGCTTCAACAGCTTGCTTTATTGGCAATTTTGTTGAATGGTTTGATTATGCATCATATGGTTTTTTAGCAACCATTATAGCTGTGTCATTTTTTCCTAGCTACGATACAACTACTGCTCTAATGGCTACTTTTGCAATTTTTGCTTTATCATTTATTGTACGCCCCCTTGGTGGGATCTTTTGGGGGCACATTGGCGACAAGATTGGTAGAAAAACGGCACTTTCAATGTCAATTGTAATTATGTCTTGTGCCACTTTTAGTATTGCTCTATTACCTGATTATAACAAGATAGGAGTGATGGCACCGTTATTGTTGTTACTGATAAGAATGATTCAAGGCTTTTCAGCTTCTGGCGAATATGCTGGAGCCGCAACATTTTTAACGGAAATCGCTCCTAAGGAACAAAAAGGCTTCTACGCAAGCATTGTCCCAGCTAGTGCTGCAGCAGGACTGTTATTTGGTTCACTATTTGTATCAACACTGTATACTTTTTTGTCATCAACACAATTACATGAATGGGGATGGCGTATCCCTTTTTTATTAGCGGCGCCATTTGGGTTAATTGGTTTATATATTAGAACTGAACTTGAAGATTCTGCACAATTCTTAAAATTCAAAGAGAACAATAGTGAACAACAATCAACCATCCCATTACAGATATTGTTAGTAGATCATAAAAAATCATTATTTTTAGGTTTTATTGTGACTAGTTTGAATGCTGTAGGTTTTTATTTATTATTAAGTTATATGCCTACATATATGATAGTGCATTTAGATATAAAGGAGGCAACTTCTTTTTTGATCTCGTCAGTAGTTTTAGCTTTCTATATTGCATTTGTGTTTAGTGTTGGTAAGTTATCCGATATATTTGGGAGAGGTAAAATACTTATTTTAGCCACACTCAGTTTCATATTCTTATCGATACCAATATTTATCTTATTAGAATTCGCAAGTATCATTCAATTGACATTAATATTAATATTATTTAGTGCTTGTTTAGCATTAAATGATGGATGTTTGTCTTGCTATTTATGTGAGTTATTCCCCACTAACGTCAGGTACAGTGGTTTTGCTCTATCATTTAACAGTGCTAATGCTCTGTTTGGAGGTACTGCACCATTTGTAGCTACAAGTTTAATTGCTGTAACAGGGCTAAGCTTCGCCCCTGGATTTTACTTAATGTTAGTTGCCATTATGACACTCATAGCAATGATCCTATCATATAAAAGATGATACCAACGAAACTGCTCTACTCTTTAGCAATCTAGTTGTATATGAGCAGAGCCACTCATTACATTTACTGTGCAGAGATCTCAATCTGTTACAAAAGCAACACTCGCCTATGGGAAGCGAATATCATTCACTTCGATCTCACAATCGAAATAGGATACTTATCAGTATGACGAATACTATTTATAATAAAAATATAATATCAATCTCTGACCTCTCTCGTTCTGAACTTGAACTTATTGTCGCCACAGCAAACGAACTGAAACAAAACCCTCGTCCTGATTTATTGAAAAATAAAGTTGTCGCAAGTTGCTTTTTTGAGGCATCGACACGAACTCGTCTATCTTTTGAAACTGCAGTACAAAGACTAGGGGGAAGCATTATAGGCTTTCCTGATGGAGGTAACACTTCGTTAGGTAAGAAAGGTGAAACCTTGGCCGATTCGGTACAAGTAATATCCTCCTACTGTGATGCTTTCTTTATGCGTCATAATCAAGAGGGTGCTGCTCGTCTTGCAAGTGAGTTTTCATCAGTACCCGTTATTAATGGAGGTGATGGCTCAAATCAGCACCCGACTCAAACCTTACTCGACTTGTTCAGCATTTATGAAACTCAAGGCACCTTAGATAAATTACAAGTAGCCTTTGTGGGTGATCTAAAATATGGCCGTACGGTACACTCTTTAACTCAGGCATTATCTCTTTTTGATTGTGAATTTCATTTTGTGGCCCCTAGAGCGCTATTAATGCCTGACTATGTTCTAGATGAACTTAACGAGAAAGGGTGTAAATACACTCAACATGAAACGTTAGATGGAATTATTAATAATCTAGATATCTTGTATATGACTCGTGTACAGAAGGAACGTTTTGACGAAACTGAATACCAACACTTAAAGTCTAGCTTCATTTTAACTGCAAATATGCTCGATAATGTAAAAAATAATCTAAAAATTCTACATCCTCTCCCTAGAATCGATGAAATCACCACTGATGTTGATAGCACGCCTTATGCTTATTATTTCCAGCAGGCAAAAAATGGTGTATATGCACGTCAAGCCCTACTCAGCTTAGTTTTAACAAATGAATTTGGAGACCAGTGATGAAAAGACACCTAAAGGTTGAAGCTATAGAACACGGTACAGTGATCGACCATATTTCATCTGGTCAAGGCATCAAAATATTGAAATTTTTTGAACTCTGTAAAGGGAAACAGCGCATCACAATCGGCTTAAATTTACCTACCAGTACCGGTAAAGACAAAGATTTGATCAAGATAGAGAATATAGTTTTTGATCAAAATCAGGCTAATCAGCTATCTCTATTTGCGCCAAAGGCAACCATTAACGTGATTGAAAACTTCGAAGTTGTAAAGAAGTTTAAGCTAGCATTACCTGAGCAAATATTGGGGGTGTTAATTTGCCCTAATAGCAACTGTATTTGTCATGACGAACCTGTCGAGAGTCGTTTTAATATCAAGCAAGAAGCAGTAGCGGTGAAACTCAAATGTCACTACTGTGAAAAGTCATTTACAGCAACATCCTTTCAAGATTTGCGCTAACGTTTAATTAATCCGTTTTAAACCGTATTACTTAATCGTATAGTTTCCAATGAAGGCCGTTGTTTCTATATAACGGCTTTTTATTTTAAGTTACTATATGACCAAACGTACTAGACGAAATATCAGTCAAGAATTCCGGCTTGAATATATAACGCCTTGAAGTTACCCCTAGATCGCAACCATTTGTAACGTACGCCTAAGAAAGTGGTGTTTCCTATTATTTAAGTGCCATTTAAACGCTCAAATAATCCAAAACAATCCCACTTTCTTTCGACTTATAGCAGTTAAAAACGACTACGAGGTCACTCTTCCACAACTAAATGCTTATTATGCTTGTGGAGGCGTACCTTCACAGTTAGAAACAACGGCATCTATTTGTACTAAAGCATCCATAGGAATAGCTGAAACACCAACTACTGTTCTTGCAGGAAAATCTCCCCTAAAGAACTCGGTGTAAACTTCGTTTATAGCATCAATATCAGCAATATTTTTAAGTTGAATATTAACTTTAACGATATCATCCATTACGTGGTCAACACTTTCTACAATTGCTTTAATGTTTTCTAGACATTGTTTAACCTGTGTTTTCGCATCACCAGCGACCATTTCATTGGTTTTTGGATCGACAGGTAATTGGCCTGAAATATGATTGTAGTGAGAAAAAGCTACCGTGTGTGAATAAGGCACTGTTGGAGCATTTTCCGTATTATTTGCTTCTATTATAAGTAGACGGGTATCTTCAGGAAGTTGTGGAGCAGTACCATCTCCATGTGATATTGCGGTATCAATCTGAATTAAAGCGTTCATAGGTAAAGCTGAAGCATTAACGGTTGTCCGTGCAGGAACATAACTTGGGAAAAATTTCACACAAACTTTGTTTACAACTTCAATGTCCGAAATATTTTTAACGAATATAGTTGTTTTAACAACATCGTCCATAACGTGACCAATGCTTTCCAGAATTGCTTTAATGTTGTTTAAGCACTGCTCAGTCTGCTTTTCTATACCACCAGTTACCACTTCACCTGTTTGGGGATCGATTGGTAATTGAGATGAAAGATTATTGTAATGAGAAAATGCAACAGTTTGCGAGTGTATGTTTTTAGGTGCGTTGTTGGTGTTTCTTGATACTTTAACAAGGGCGCAGGGAGCTTGTGGAGCAGTACCTTCTCCGTTTGAGATAAGTGCATCAATTTGTACTAGTGCACCATCCATAGGTAAAGCTGCAACTGCAACTACCGTCCGAGTAGGAAGAGCACCTTGAAATAACCTGGTATAAACTTCGTCTATAGCGTCAATATCTGAGATATTCTTAACAAATATATTGATTTTAACAACGTCGTCCATAACATGGTCAGTGCTCTCTATAATTGCTTTAATATTTGCTAAGCATTGCTTTGCTTGAGCTTTTACACAACCTGCCACAACTTTACCCGTTTTAGGATCTATGGGTAATTGGGCTGAAATATTATTGTAATGAGAAAAAGCAACAGTCTGGGTTGATACAGGACTTATTGGTGCATTTTCAGTGTTACGGGAAAGCTTTATGATATCGCCACTCATATCTATATTTATCCTTTATATTATAACGTACTTATTTCTATATAATTTGAAAAGGCTATGTTGTAATGTTCAATATGAAACTCCTTAAGAGTCAAAATACATACTATTTAGCCCATGTCATTACGCCGTAACTGTGTTTATATTGATTTAAACATCAACAAGAGTTGTTTTAGGTTGAAAGTGAACGTTTCAGAAAATTGAACACTTACCTTATTACTGAGTAGGCAGGCTTTGTTGCAAACGATACGGAATCAAGATCCCAAATCAACCTTTATATGCTTAATGTTAACTAAACACATGTTAGTAATGGCGCTAAAATAAATGCAGCTTTAGCGCCTTAGCAGACTAAGAACCTAATGTAGCCACCATAACTGCTTTAATGGTGTGCATGCGGTTTTCAGCTTCATCAAATACTATTGAATGATGAGATTCAAATACGTCATCAGTAACTTCTAATCCTTTCATGCCATAAGTTTCTTCGATCTCTTTGCCCATGGTAGTCTGCTCATCATGAAATGCAGGTAAGCAGTGCATGAACTTAACTTCAGGATTGCCCGTTTGCTTAATAACATCCATGTTCACTTGATAAGGTGTCATCACACGAATACGCTCTGCCCATGCTTCTTTTGGCTCCCCCATAGAAACCCAAACATCAGTATAAATAAAGTCCATACCTACGACTCCGGTTTCGACATTTTCAGTGAGTACAATCTTAGCTCCAGTTGTTTCGGCGATATCCAGACATGTTTTGACAAGCTCTTCATCTGGCCAGTACGCCTTAGGTGCAACTAAGTGGATTTCCATGCCCATTTTTGCAGCGCCAACCATGAGTGAATTGCCCATGTTGTAACGAGCATCTCCCATATATGCGAACTTCATTTTATTCAACGGAGTACCTGGTAAATATTCCATCATGGTCATAAAGTCGGCTAGAATTTGAGTTGGGTGGAATTCATTAGTCAGACCATTCCACACTGGGACGCCTGCATATTGACCCAACTCTTCTACAATTTCCTGACCAAAACCACGGTATTCGATGCCATCATACATACGGCCTAACACACGGGCGGTATCTTTCATGGATTCTTTATGACCGATTTGTGAACCACTTGGACCAAGATAGCTAACGAGAGCGCCTTGATCAAAAGCCGCGACTTCAAAAGCACAACGGGTACGGGTTGAGGTTTTTTCAAAAATAAGAGCAATGTTCTTACCTAATAGTCTCTTTTGTTCAACGCCAGCATATTTAGCTTTTTTGAGATCGATTGATAAATTAAGCAAGAACATAATTTCAGCAGGAGTATAGTCTAATAGTTTAAGAAAATTACGGTTTTTTAAGTTAAAAGCCATGATTAATATCCCTCATAATAGTGAAAAATCATACCAGTGATAAAAAACAAACTGGATGAATAAAAGTAAATTAATTGTTCTACATTCAAATATAATTACTGACAGATTAGCTTAGCGGTAATTAACGTACCTTTAAGGCCTTTTAATATACTCGCACCATCAGCTAAACATCCAATCCCAACATTGCCTTGTGTTGCATTGACGAATTCGCACGCTGCATTAATTTTTGGCCCCATTGAACCTGCATCAAATTCCATTTCAGCCAATTGCTCTGGTTGAATATTTTTTAAGGCTTCTTGTTTGTCTGTGCCCCAATTAATATATACCGCATCAGTATCGGTTAAAATCAATAGTGCATCAGCACTTATTTGTTTTGCTAAAAATGCTGCCGATAGATCCTTATCAATAACAGCTTCAACACCAATTAAACCATCACCTTTGCGAACCACAGGTATGCCACCGCCGCCAGCACAAATGACCAAGCTGCCATGATTGATTAATTGCTTAATGCTTGTAGACTCAACAATATTGAGCGGCCTTGGCGATGGCACTACACGGCGAATGTATTCACCATCTTGCTTAAACTCCCAGCCTTTTTCTAGTGATAATAAATCAGCTTCCGCCTTATCGTAGACTGGGCCAATATACTTGGTTGGTAGCAAAAATGCCGGATCCTGACTGTCTACTTCAACTTGCGTTAACATGGTCACAATGGGAGTGCCTGGCAGCGCATTTTGTAACTCTTGCTGCAGCATATAGCCGATCATACCCTGGGTTTCTGCAACCAAAATATCCAGTGGATAGGGTTTAACTGCTGTGTAAGCTGAATTTTGTAATGCAAGTAAGCCAACTTGAGGTCCATTACCATGCACCAGTACTACATTCCAATCGGTAGTCAGTGCTGCAATCGCTTCAACAGCAGAAGCGATGTTTAAACGTTGTACATTGGCCTCCAAAGGCTCGCCTCGGCGTAAGAGGGCATTGCCACCAAGAGCGACAACAAGAGTTGGTTTAGTCATTTTTCTTTCCTTTAAAAATAAATTGATTAAATATCATCACGTTGAATTGGGCAACTCATGCAGCGGGCTCCGCCCCTTCCTCTGCCTAATTGCTCACCTATAAAGCTCAGTACTTCAATTCCAGCTTCTGCATATTTATCGTTTGTCAATGTGTTGCATTCATATCCAACAACCACACCAGGGCGAATAGTTAACATGTTATTGGCATCATTCCACTGTTCACGTTCCTGACCGTAAATATCACCACCAGTAGTAATTATTTTGATTTCGCTCAAACTCAATGCATCCATAATGGCTTGACGGTATCCAGCTTCTTCCTTGATATTTAACTTGTCGTTAACCCCAGGGGTGAGCGTCCAGCAGCGCGTAGAATCATTAATGACAGCAGGATAAGCAGAGAACACATTAATATCCAACTGAGTAAATACAGTATCTAGGTGCATACAAGCGCGATCTTTTGGTAACTCAAGAACCAAAACCTTAGATGCTTGACCTGTTTTAAATAATGAACGTGCTAATGCTTCAATTCCTTCTGGTGAAGTTCTTTCTGACAGCCCTATTAATACGGCACCGCGACCAATAATTAATACATCACCACCTTCAATCGTCGCGTTATCATAGTTAACATTTTCATTGCCGAGGTAATAATTGAAATCCTGTTTTTCAAAAAGAGGATGCCAACGATAAATAGCTTTTAAATTATTTGACTCTCGTCGGCGAACAGATTTAGCCATTGGATTTATCGACACACCATTATAAATCCAGCAAGATGTATCACGAGTAAATAAGTGATTAGGTAGCGGCTTTAGAATAAAGCGTGACCAATCATATGAATCAAACAACGGCTTAAAGTATGGTTCTGGGATCTCATTACAAGCTAAACCACCAGTAAGATACTTTGCTATTTGTTCATTAGGTAATTCATCAAGCCAACATTTTATACTCGTCGCCAACCTGACACCTAGACGATAATCACTTAGTTGAGTATTGAGTAACCATTGACGAGCTTCTGGTACTGCTAATGTTTCCGTTAATAACGTATTTAAATATAAAACGTTAACACCTTGCTGTTCCAATATTACTGAGAATTGTTTATGTTCCTCTGCAGCTTTTTCTACTGAAAGTACATCATCAAATAATAATTCATGGCAGTTTGAAGGTGTTAAACGTTCAAATGCCAAATTGTCATAATGCAGTAAGACACTGCGTAACTTCCCTACTTCTGAACCCACATAATGCTTAACCATGATCTATTCTCTTTTTATAGGCTAAATTGAGTAATTCCAAGATTAAAAAATTTAAATACATCTTTACTTTAAAAAGGACCACCTAACGACCTTTTATTTATTTTGCCAGTTCTAGCATAAGTTAATATCGAAATACCGCTATAAATTAGCGAAATACTGCTGAGATTAAATTAACAATGTAAATTTCATTCCACCCATGATGAGTTAATATAGATATTGCCGACATAAAAAAGCCTCTTAAATAAGAGGCTTTTTGCTACAAAGTAGAATAATTGAAATTAATATTCCCAATGTTCTACGTCATGAGAGCCCTTGAATTGATTTGCAAAGTAATCGTCACATGTTCCTTCACGAAGTACGTCTGCAGTAGCACAATGTAAACCGCCACCAAATGCATAAGCATCACGCAAGTTAACTGGTAGAACTTCAAAACCAAGCTTATCAAACTGTTCCATTTGAGCGGTTTCTGTGGCTTCAACACACACAGTCTTATGATCAAGAATCAAGGTATTCATAGACAACCAAGTACTTGAGTAACAAAGTGCTGGTGGAGTATCCCAAGCAGGCTGAACTGCTTCTACGATTTGCCAATCATTCTTCTCAAAGATTTCTCTTTGGCCATCAAACAAAGGACGATGTGGGTTCAACAACATCAAACCTGGGCGTAATGGACAGAATGTGGCATCGATATGTATAGGGTGGTTATCTTTAAAGCTTAACGTATGGACGCGGTATCCCTGTGGCTCATACTTACGCTTGATCCAACGAATACCAGCTAAGTTTGTAGTCAAACCATGCTGAACGAAGATATCTTTACCTAAACGCATAACATCAGCGGCATCGAATAAGATATCAGTCTCTAGAGTTGAATATTCCTTGCGTAATGAACGAGCCATGGTTTCATCATCTGATAAGAACTCATAAGCTGCTACATAATCCATACGGAAGCTTTCATCAGCAAGGCGTGGGCGTGGTGCCTGCTCGATTAAACACTCTTTATCTGATTCAAAATATTCACGTAGTAAATCAGTAAACGCTAAATATTCAAAATAGCGACTGCGGAAACTCATTGGTGCCATCAAAATGCTCTTACCCATAGTCAATAGGCAATCACGTGGAGGCATAACACCGAAACCAGAACTGATAGTAAAATCAGGAGTTGTGATACGGGCATTCCAGTCAACAGCACCAGGACGGTCAACAATAATACCGCGACCTTCAAGCAATTTAGCGAAACCATTTAAGCATTCGTTAGCTTGATCAATACTCTCTTGAGTACGACGACCAGCTTTGCCACCACGCATTGGCGAGTCAGCAGGGATTTTTTCATTACTGGCAGGGCATGCTTCAGGAATTTGTTGGTTATCAGCAATACCAACAATCACGTGCTTCAATGGGTCAAAGTCATTATAAGATTCAACTTTAAGTCCTGGACGGACATGTGGAACACCTGACTCTTTGCGCTCTAGTGGGACTGAAGCATTGGGATATAGATCATTAGAAACACTCATTACAAACTCTCCAAGAGAATGGAACACGGAAATAAAATAGTTGATTAACACATGTCACTGGAATATTTTCATTTCTGTTTGTCAGGAATAAACACTCCCCCTCATAATGCTCTATTATGGGGCAGCAACTCATTTCCAGTAATCTGTCAATAATTTAAGATTGAAATGGTAATTCATTTTAACCATTTCAATGCTGACTATAATTACTTTTAAACCCGAGTGTTAATATCGAAATAATGCTTGATATTAACGAAATCCTGCTCTGATATAAAACGTTAATGATTCATTTACGAATACATAGATATAGAAGTATTGTCAGGAGTAAATGCCCTGAAGCATATAACTTATTTGATTACATTCCCGCAGGGTCCTGCATTCCAAGTGTTTTGGGTATAATAATCCTATGCAGTTTTCCCTTTTACTTAAAAAAACAACATAGCACGATATAAGCAGAAAACGCTCTTAGCAAAAGAGCGCCACTATTTGAAAATAGTAGGCGCTCTTGGATCTATCTGTAATTGCTAAAGTAGCGAATTATTTAACTTTATTTACAACTTATTCTCTAGTTAATGACTTCTCTGCCGTCACTTTTAACTTGGCGGTTAGCACCAACCACCATCATTTCGCACTTAGGGCAATCAAATACCAACTTTAATACATCTTTACCTATCTCTAAAATCATCGGCTCAGCCTTAACGCCTGACACCTCTTTGGGACACAGATTAAAGTTAAAGCGTAAACAGTGTTTAGTCACCATTAACGGCACCTCTTCTGTAATGCCATTTTTCTCGTAAGTGTCTTCTATCTCGATCACCCCATGTTGCATATAGAAATCTTTCGATTTCTGGTTAGCCACGTTTGAGAGGTAGCTAAGATGCTTGGTTGGGTACATTGCATCTAAATTGTGCTTCCACGGTTTAGGTCTTTCATATTCATCAACACGTGCTTGATCTAACGCTTCGACTACATCACGTCTAAGACCATTAATGGTGGATGCAGGCGCAAACCAGACTTGTTCGGTATCAATACTGATCTGTCTCGCAACAAAATCAGTACTGCCTAGCTTAGCTAGTTGCTTGCGCAGTTTAACGCTTGCGCCCTCTTGATCATTAGCTGGCTGTTTATCCATGGCTAACGTCACGCAGCCTTGATGACCATAAATATCGGTCATGGTCATCTTAATGCCATCAGTGGTATCCGTTAACTTGATATCCACTTCGATGGAGCGCTTAGATGACTCTTTTGCTAATACAGCCTCAAAAGCTTGATCGCGATTTCGATAGATGGTCATGCCGACTTCGAGATCGCCTGGGATGGTTAGTACGTGCAAAATATGCCCTTCGGCGCGATTCACTCGTAAGCCTTGTAGCTTGTCATCGGACTGTTTGGCAGTGGCATAATTAGCAGGGAAGTAACACAGACCATCACCGTTGTTGAAACTGTGGGTCGATTGCACCTCAATAAAATCTTTACCTAGGCGCTTCACCGTCGCGACCTCTTCACCTATGTATTTAGGCGAGCGAAAATCACTGACACCTTGACTGCGCTCGTTAACGAAATAATCGGTACGGCCACGGTTAAAGGTCTTCTCGACATTGGGTGTAAAACTATGTACTGAACGGCCATGGGATGAGGCTGTAAACTCGGGACGACGAGCGATAATCTTATCCAGCTCTTGTCGGTAATGGGCGGTGACATTTTTGACATAGTTAACGTCTTTTAGGCGGCCTTCAATCTTAAAGGAGCGCACGCCAGCATCGATCAAGGCTTCAAGGTTATCGGTCTGGTTATTATCTTTTAATGATAATAGGTGTTCATTCTCAGCCAGTACTTCACCTTGGCGGGTCTTAAGCTCACCGGGTAAACGGCACATCTGCGAGCACTCACCACGGTTAGCACTGCGATTACTAAAAGCATGACTTAAGTTGCACAAACCCGAATAGGCAACACAGAGCGCGCCATGGATGAAAAATTCCAGCTGCATCTTAGTGTGAGCCGCCACTTCGCGAATTTGGCTTAACCCAAGCTCACGAGCAAGCACCACTTGTGAAAAGCCGACTTGCTCCAAAAATACCACTTTTTCAGCGGTGCGGTTATCCATCTGCGTACTGGCATGCAGTGCAATAGGAGGAAGATCGAACTGTAATACGCCCATGTCTTGCACGATTAGCGCGTCGGCACCAGCTTCGTAAAGCTTCCAAATCAGTTTTTCAGCGCTAGCTAACTCATCATCCATCAAGATGGTGTTGAGGGTGACAAATACCTGAGCATGATATTTATGGGCAAAAGTACACAGCCTAGCAATGTCTTCAACACTGTTGCCAGCAGTTGCTCGTGCACCAAAATCTGGACCACCAATATAGACCGCATCTGCACCGTGTAGAATTGCTTCCATACCAAATTCGGCATTTTTTGCCGGGGCAAGCAGTTCTAATCGATTCGATATATGCGACACATCGTCTGGGGTAAAGATGCTAGCTTGGCTCATAAAATCACTCAAAAGGTTAACCCGTCAATTTTGGAGGGATATTATAGCAAAGAAGTTTGTAGGATTGGGATCCGCTAATATAAATTCACATAAAGGTGCTGACATCTGCAAGCAACTTCTTCTTAGTTGCATGGTCAGGTATGCTCGCACCTTCGTCTGGGTAGCCTGCCACAATCAACATATAGGGGCGATCAACATCGTTATCGCGGCCACACACTTTGCTGAGAAATGACATAGGTTTGGGGGTGTGAGTCAAGGTGCCAAGGCCTGCATGATGCAGGGCTTGCAATAGAAAGCCGGTAGCGATACCGACAGATTCATGCACATAGTAATTAGTCTTGCTGTCATCATTATCCATGCCACCACGTTTTTGCGAAAACACAGCAATAAGCCAAGGCGCACGTTCCAGATAAGACTTATTAGCATCCGTCCCCAAAGGTTTCAACGCATCCAGCCACTCATCCCCACCTCGTCCCTCATAAAATGAACGCTCTAACGCCTCAGCTTGTTGCCTAATCTGAGCCTTAACTGTTGCATCGCTAATTGCCACGAAATGCCAAGGTTGGTGATTGGCTCCACTTGGCGCAGTTGCAGCCGTTTGAATGCACTGCTCGATAATGGCTTGGGGCACAGCTCTATCTGAAAACTGGCGAATACTATGACGACGCTTAACTTCTTGATAGTGAGCTTGTGCTCTGGCAAGCATCTCCTCTTGACCATACTCAATAAAATCTATCAGAGGATGGTGCGTTTCAGTCTCTTTCATGGCATGCCTTATTTTATTCTTTTGTTATTGTTTTTTAACGTTAACAAAATAACAGTAAAAGGCCAGTAACAGTTTGTTATAACATTAGCAGTACAGATAAAAATGGAGCCTTTAATCGGCTCCATTTGCTCATTTCAGCAAAACTAGAACTTATATTTAACGTTAGCAGTAACCGTTCTTCGCTGGCCGTAGAAACAGTCACCGCGGGCCAAACAACTGGTAATAACAGTTTCGTCAGCGACGTTGTCGATATTTAGACTCAGATCGAATGCGCTAAACTCATAACCTAGCATTAAATCAAACACGTGATACGCCTCAGTATTTAATGCTGTATGTACTCGAGTGCCACTAGGCGTTAAGACATCGACACTGCCATCGGAGGTTTCCCCTACATAACGGAAACCAAGTCCGGCTTTGAATCCATGCCAGAAAGATTGCGGACGATAAGTCACCCAAGTGGACAGCATATGATCAGGCATAGCAGCAAGCTTAGCGCCTACCTCGCCTACTTTGTTGGTATGTTTTTCTGAGTCGGTATAGGCGTAACTGGCGTAAACATCGACCTCCTGCCATTCAAGTTGGGCTTCCAACTCTAGGCCCTGGATCTGAACTTCTCCCAGTTGACGTGTTAAATTAGGCCCATCAGATTGTTTACGGTTTTTATCACTAATGTCAAAAATCGACGCCGTTAACAGATGCTCAGTGCCTGCAGGTTGATATTTCACTCCGAGTTCATATTGCTCCCCCTCTTGGGGCTTAAATGGGGTGCCGATCTCATTTGAACCATAGATCGGCTGGAATGATTGTGAATAACTAACGTAAGGAGCAATACCTGAATCGAAACTATACATCAATCCTAAACGGCCTGTCGTTGCACTCTGAGCTTGCTTGCCATACTTTGTTGTATTCGACTCAACTCGGTCATGACGCAGTGCTCCGCTCACAATAACCTTACCGAGTTTTATTGAGTCCTGAATATATATCCCCAACTGATTGTTGTTTTCACCCGGCGTGTCAGGAATATCATCCCCTGTAGGCAGTGAGCCAGTATTAACACCGTACTTAGGGTTGTAGAGATCAAGTAAACCACCCGCTCCGGGAATATAAAGACGGTCAGTATCAGTATCAACATCCTGATAATCAATCCCAAACGTTAAGTTATGCTCAACAGAGCCGGTATCAAACTCAGCTTGCAAGCGCAGATCCGACGTCAAGGCTTGCGCACTGGAATCACTCATGCTGACATTGCGCAAAATTGAGCGACCATCATCCTGAAACTTTGGCGGCCAAGCATACATGGTACGATAGGTCGCTTTGCTGTCCACATAGCGACTACTCCAATATAACGACATATAGTCATTGAGCTCCTGCTCAAGTAGAAGAGTTACCGATTTTTGTTCAGTATCATATTGATCCCAGCCCGGCTCACTGATAAAACGAGAACTTGGGATTTGACCATTGGGAGCCGGTAATAGTGTGCCTTTATGGGGAAAAAATTGCGTGCTTGAACCTGATTCGTTTTTTTGCAAATTTGCCAGTAAAGTCAGCTTAGTCGTATCGGTGGCATACCAAGTGATTGCCGGTGCGATAAAATAGCTATTATCATCGACATAATCGGTTTGGGTTTCACTATCTCGATACAAACCGGTCAGACGATACAACACAGACTCATCATCATTGAGTGAGCCTGTAATATCCCCAGCTAACTGCTTACGATTGTAGTTACCCACCTGCGCCCAAATCTCAGCTTGTTGCTCAGCTTCTGGACGCTTAGTCACCATATTGATGATGCCACCTGTTGAACCCTGACCGTAAAGCACCGAAGAGGGACCTTTTAAAATTTCAATCTGTTGCAACATGTAAGGGTTAATCCGGACGTTATTATAATTACCGAACATCATCTGCAAACCGTCCTGATATTGCAGTGGCGACACGCCTCGAATTTGTGCCCAATCCCCTCGAGTATCGACGCCATATGGACCATTATAAACACCCGCCACATAACCAATGGCATCTTGAAGGCTTTCAGCCCCCAGATCAGCTATTCGTTTATCCGTTAATACCGAGATTGAAGAGGGCGTTTCGATAATTGGCATATCCGTTTTTGATGCCGATGCGCTCACATAAGAGATAAGGCCTTTACCACTAATGGTGATCACCTCCATCTTCGCATCTTGAGTTTTATCTACTTGTTCATCTGCTTTAGTTTCTGCCGCGAATACCAGGCCAGACAAAGAAACAGCGAGTGCGATTAACAATGTCGGATATCTTAACTTGAATTTTTGGTCCATATTTCTGCCTCGAGTACCTGTAAGGGAAGCTCCTTGTAAAATGTAGCGAGACAGTAATTCAGTTGATAATGATTATCAATTGCATTTACATTGTTGAATCCATTATTGGAAAGCCCAGACTTTAGTTTTCCATAATCTCCTTCAATGATGCTAACCCCTGAGATAGGTCTTTGGTTATCATGGCTTCAATGTCCATAAACATCAGCATCAGGTTCATCGGATAGTCCATATGCCCTTTAAAGCCCCAAGTCACCCTTGTGGTATTTTGAGAGATAGCTTCACAGGACATAAAAGCTGGGGATACCGCTTCAAAAGGAGAGAAAAACCTAAGTTCATAACCTATCCGCTTTCCGTCCCCAATGCTCATTATCTCCTGCTCACCGATGCCAACCTCTTCATGTAAACTTTCCCAAGCAGAAACAAAACCTACACTTGCGTCTGTGCCGCGATAACTCTTTATCATCTGAGGATCCATCTTTGCCCAGACGCTAAAGTTGTCTTGATTCTTAAGGTACTTTATATAATCAAAGACCTCAGTAACAGGTTTATCAATAATGACTGAGGTTGTCACCGCATAATCTTGTTTAACAAACAGAGCGATGATTAATGGCAACGCAATAATAAGACTTAGTAAGATTAATATTTTCTTCAACATACTCTTCTCCGCTTAAAATGCCCCTATTACCCAACATAAAAGAATGTCAATCGTTTAGCAAATGTGGCCTATATATGTAAAAGAGCATAGAGCAATTGCGCATTTTTGCTGGAAGTTTATCTGAAAAAACAGACTGAATAACCTAGATTTGTCGGTGAGTCACGATTGTGGTTATGAAGTTTTCCCATCAGAATTAAAATCGACTCTGATATTTGTTTCTAGTTTATATCCAACCACTTGAAAGTGTAGAGTTCAGTGGAAATTCAAAGCGATTTAGTTCAGAAATTGATTGTAGGTAATGGTTTTCAACTGAGATTAAATGCCTCCCAGCGGAGGCATTTAATCAACACGTTATTTAGAGTACAGCGTTTACCACCCCATTAACGATATCTAACTGCTTTTTAACTTCGCTTCCTATCGCAGCCGGATACCAGATCTCAACCCAAACTTTATCCAAATGATTTGGGATCATGATGTTACTTTTGAATTCTACACCCACATTCATTGGCGTGCGGATGATTTGAGAATTGTAGTCGACAACCCCATTATTAAATCCAGTGTACACCGACATAAATCCCCGTTCACTTTGTGAACTTGCAACGGAGAGGTTGAAGGCGACCTCTCGTTCAGTGGTGAAATCAAATCCATCAGGGATTAATAAGTCACTGGTATTTACTAGTATCGATGTTTCATCTCCACTGTCAGGTGGCGTCGTTACTGGTGGAGTAACAACTGGTGGCAGACTAACAACTTCAGGCGTCGACTCCTCACCTCCCCCACCACAAGCTGAAAGAAAAACGAGGGTTACAGTGCTTAATAATAGATTAATCGTTTTCATATATCCTCCTTATTGGTCATCTGTCGTTGTCCAGGTTTTACTAGCATCAGGGTTGAGATACCAAGTTTGCTTAACTGTACCACCTGAGGTTGCCCATTCTGCAAAGTCTGGATACACATGGCTAATATCAACGTACTCTGATGGATGATTCCAAGGGACAGAAATCAAAATCCCCCATGGCAAGTTTCCACTGGTACGATAGTATTTACCGCTTGTTGGGTCTGAATCATCTTGAGCAATACCATAGTAGTCTGAAACCAAGGTTCCTCTGGTTGTAGGTGGAAAGTCAGCAGTGTGAATTTCTAACTCTTTTCCTGGAGGACTAGAGAAGCTAGATCCATGATAAAGTCCCTCACCCGGTCCGAAAATGAATGGATCATATCCCCCTAGAGGCATAACTGAACTCACACTCGGTTCATCACCCACATTAAACGGCAGAGAGATACTGAATGTCATTTGTTCAGCCTCTAGCGATGCACCGCAAGTAGGATTCGTACGGTGGAACAGACACTCTGGATTAATCGGTATATCGTTTCGTAGATTCAAAGAGGCAACGACAACAAGGTCTTGTCCAGCAGGTACATCTGCGTAGTCTTTCTCTTCACCTGTGAACGGCGAAATGTTTGACCTAGTGACTCCATTTTTCACCACACGAGACAACTGAAGGTTAACCTCTGACTCAACGAAACCTTCAAGTTTCCACCCTAAACCATTACCGTAAAATGCACCGTAAGCAGTAATATTGCCATTGATATCAAATCGTAATACTTTGTCATCTTTAATGATGATGGTTGTACGGTAATAGGTTACTACGTCGTTGACATCGAAATCGCCGACTTCGGGCCAGTTATCTTCAAAGGCTGCGGTGTAAAAACCTGAATGCTGAATAGTGGTACCTAAGTCAGTGACATTGAACACATAATCCTCTACTTCACCATCACCAACATAACCGCTGCTTGGTATATTAGGGCTACTAGAAACACGGAATCGTGTTTGGGCTTGTCCAACTACCGCATCGTCACCAACACGAATAGGGATAACCTGCAGCCCATTGCTGACCGCATAGTTAGTTATGATTTGCTCATCTTCATCAAAACTGCCATTCATATCCCAATCAGCCCAAGCTTGTAAGTAGCCTTCACCAAAGACACTAACATTTATTAGTGCATCTAAGCCTATTTCAAGGTTAGTTAGTAGCGTGATGCCGTCATCGTCGTTCCCATCTATATCTAAGTCATCACCTGATGACCCAAGACTCGGTTGACCATCATCATCAGCGTCAATGTTAGAACCTAGGTACAAACTAGTCGATATAGCGTGCTCAGCACCGTTGCTAGCTTGTAGCGTGTTGTACTCATTAGGCGCATCACCAAAGTCTGACGAATTAGAGCTGGTAACCGGATCGGTAAAACCACTTAACTCCCAGTTACCGTCAAAAGCAGAAAAAATAGGGTTTGGCAGGTAACTGTTGGAAGCTGTAACGGTTTCAAACTGAAGTGTTATTGCTGATGTGTTCTTGTATGTGAATTTTACGGCGCCAGATGTGTTTGTTTCACTAAAATTAGTGCCGGGGCCACTGAACAATACCGACAAACCATCGGCGCTTTCCTCTGCAGTGAGACTGGCAGCAGCGGTGCCTGTTTGGTAGCTGAAGAACCCTTCACTTTTGAAAACACGCACTTGTTCAGACTGTACGGATTCGCCATCGATGTCATAACCAATCATATCGAATTCTGGAATAGTGTAAGGCACCGAGAAGGTGGCAGAAAGGCCATCTGTACCATCAAAAAACTCAAATGTATAGATGAGGCCTGCAGCACCTGGAGCTGTGGTTTCATAGAGAAAACCAATATCTCCCTGAGGCTCTCCCGCGCCCTCTTTATAATTGGGGGTATGATAAAGGAAGTTAGCTTCACCAAATATCGAGCTGCTCACCTTGGCATCAATAGTTTTTCCGTTATGAGTTCCTACGTTGAGAAAACGCATGATAGGACCATCATAGGATGGTCCAAAACCAGTGGATACATTGGTGGTTTCCATTTGGTTAGAGAAATCCAAGTCTACCGATTCTGCTGCGATAGGAATACTAACAACACTCAGGAAAGTAAGGGACATAAGTTGATATCTATATTTCATAATAAACCTCTACTTTAATGAGGGAGCAGTCCCTCAATACAATTGGTAGTTCCATGTACTTGAGATCACAGCTATAAATAAACATCACTAGAGTAACTGGAAAATGAAATCCGCTTGGCAACCTGGGAAGACCTCCACTACGAGCCAAGTAAGATAATGCTTTCATTTAAAGCCCCGTTAAAATCTAGGTATTAGAGCTAAGCAAGGTGCATACCAAGAAATTAACTGACTGAAGAAGCTAACTTTTTTATTTTTACCAGAGATAATAAGTCAGCTTTGAACTGTTTAAATTTCAAAATGAAAAGCAAGTTGCAAAGCGAAAAAGGTCAATATTAAAGTAACTACTTCGATTAGCTGAAATGAGGAATGAAGGTAATATGAACTTTATGAGGCTAAATAAAATTGCCAATAACCTGAACCCATTGTCACTAATTCAGGTTATCCTGAGCGATTCAACAGCGCAGGCTTTGATAAAGATAAGAGACTCGTTAGTCACTTTTAATTGGTTTGTCAGCACCCGATGAGTCACTCAACTACTCTTATATTTCGTTGTTGTAAAGTACACACCCACAAAAAAGGACAGCCTCAGCTGTCCTCATTTAACTTAATAACTCCCGTATTAACACTGGGAATTAGCGACTACAACTCTAAACGTGCCATCAACTTCTGATTTTCACTTTCTATATGCTTATAAAAATCGCGATCTGACAACTTAGAGGCTGCTGCTTCATCAATCACAAGCACTGCATTTTTATGAAGTTGCAATGCAGAAGCGGGACATGATGCAGTAAGTGCGCCTTCAACGGTCGCTAAAATCGCATCCGCCTTGTTTTCACCCGTCGCCAATAACACTACTTTCTTCGCATCCAAAATGGTACCAATTCCCATGGTAATCGATAGGTGCGGTTGGTATTCATCTGCAGCAAAAAAGCGGGCATTATCCTCAATGGTTGCTTTAGTCAGAGTCTTAACTCGAGTGCGTGACATCAAACCTGAAGAGGGTTCATTAAAGCCAATGTGTCCATTACGTCCAATGCCTAGAAGTTGAATATCGATTCCTCCAGCAGCTTGAATTTTTTCTTCGTAACCATCACAAGCTTGGATTGGGTTTTCAGCATCACCTGGTGGCACAAATGTCTTCGCTTTATTGATATCAATATGATCGAATAACTGCTCATTCATAAAGTAGCGATAACTCTGTGGGTGACTCCCTTCCAACCCCAGATATTCATCTAGATTAAAGGTAGTCACATCTTTAAAAGAGATCTTGTTCGCCTTATTAGCCTCAATCAAGCCTTGATATAGAACTAAAGGGGTTGAGCCCGTAGCCAACCCTAACACTGAGTCGGATCTGTTCTGCAGTTGTTTAATAAAAATATTGACGCCATACTCGGCAACTTCAGCACTATTTTTTAAGATAACGATTTGCATTATATAGACTCGCTTTAACGTAGAGCTCAGCTCAATAAAAGTGAATAATCGGTTTAAAGCCAGAACAATATAACATGAGTATCAATCTCACGTTTTTATCCTGCTACTGAAGACGCGATAGTTGCTAACCCTAGCATTTTGTAACATTACTATAACCCCAAATGACAACGCTGTCATTTGTTATTAGCTATCAATCTCAATCATCCAAATAACTCAATAGGATGGCGCCGCATCTTTATACTTAGTTAAACGTTATAATAGTGCATCTTTTTGATTAAACTATGCCACCATGCCTGATGAAATAACCCAAGTTACAACTAATTCACTTGAAGAGCGTCATCACCATTATAAAATCTTTAAACCCCACGGCTTTCTCAGTCAATTTGTACCTGAAACCAAAAAGAATAAAAAACTGTTAGCTGAACTCGCCGACTTTCCTCTAGGTACTATGGCAATTGGGCGCTTAGATCATGACTCTGAAGGACTGTTATTACTAACAACTGATGGCATGGTTAGCCATCAAGTACGAAGTAAGAAAGTAGAGAAAGAGTACTATGTTCAAGTCGATGGCGACATAGATGACCAAGCTATTACTCGTCTTCAACAAGGTGTAGAGATTGGTATCAAGGGCAACAAATACCTCACACTTCCCTGTAAAGTATTCAAGCTAGATACTGAGCCTGACTTACCGGAAAATGGTCGTAGAGTAAGAGATCCAAGACACGGACCTATGAGCTGGATTTCAATCACCATCAGTGAAGGTAAAAACAGGCAGATCCGCAAGATGACTGCAGCTGCAGGCTTTCCTACCATGAGATTAATCCGAGTACGCATTGGCGATATACATCTATCCACTATGCAACCCGGTGAGGTTATCGAGCTTGCTGAAATAACCAATGTGTTGTAACTGCTAGCTAAGAGGTCCAAGACACGGAACCCTCATTGAGTTGGATCTCTATCACCATCAGTGAAGGTAAAAACAGGCAGATCCGCAAGATGACTGCAGCTGCAGGCTTTCCTACCATGAGATTAATCCGAGTACGCATTGGCGATATACATCTATCCACTATGCAACCCGGTGAGGTTATCGAGCTTGCTGAAATAACCAATGTGTTGTAACTGCTAGCTAAGAGGTCCAAGACACGGAACCCTCATTGAGTTGGATCTCTATCACCATCAGTGAAGGTAAAAACAGGCAGTTCCGCAAGATGACTGCAGCCGCAGGCTTTCCTACAATGAGATTAATCCGAGTACGCATTGGCGATATGCATCTATCCACTATGCAACCCGGTGAGGTTATCGAGCTTGCTGAAATAACCAATGTGTTGTAACTGCTAGCTAAGAGGTCCAAGACACGGAACCCTCATTGAGTTGGATCTCTATCACCATCAGTGAAGGAAAAAATCGGCAGATCCGCAAGATGACTGCAGCCGCAGGCTTTCCTACCATGAGATTAATCCGAGTACGCATTGGCGATATGCATCTATCCACTATGCAACCCGGTGAGGTTATCGAGCTTGCTGAAATAACCAGTATGTTGTAACTGCTAGCTAAGAGGTCCAAGACACGGAACCCTCATTAAGCTGGATCAGCATAACAATCAGTGAAGGTAAAAACAGGCAGATCCGCAAGATGACTGCAGCCGCAGGCTTTCCTACCATGAGATTAATCCGAGTACGCATTGCCGATATACATCTATCCACTATGCAACCCGGTGAGGTTATCGAGCTTGCTGAATACCATAGCTTCAAGTAGTTTAAGTTTACTTAACAGATAGCCATGGAGTCACAACTTGATGAAGTTATTATTAATAGTCATCACAATATTGCTGCCTACTTTTTGTTATTCACTGCCTTTAGATAAGATTGCTTTACCACCGGGTTTTGCAATCGATGTATATGCTGAAGGAGTTGATAATGCCCGTCAGATGGCACTAGGCAACAAGGGCACCTTGTTTGTTGGCAGTCGTAAAGCGGGTAAAGTTTACGCGTTAATTGATAGCAACAATGATAAACAGGCCGACCAGATCATTGATGTCGCGAACAAACTCTTTATGCCCTCTGGGATAGTTTATTATCGAGGCGATCTTTATGTCGCTGAGGTCGATAAGATATGGCGTTACCCAAATATTGAAGCCTCACTTCCCGAGATCCCAACACCTGAACTCGTTTACAACCAACTTCCCGACAGACCACATCACGGCTGGAAATTTATCAAGTTTGGCCCAGATGGTCAGCTGTATATTCCCGTAGGGGCTCCCTGTAATGTATGTGAAAGCAAGCCCCCTTTTGCCAGTATTATTAAGTTAAATCTCACCAACAAAACCACTAGAGTGGTGGCCTCTGGGGTTAGAAATAGCGTTGGTTTTGATTTTCATCCCCAAACCGGCGATTTATGGTTTACCGACAATGGCCGTGACATGATGGGCGATGATCTGCCCGATGATGAACTCAACCATGTGTCGAAAGAGGGACAATTTTTTGGTTTTCCCTATATCCATAATGATGATATTCAAGATCCCAAATTTAGCGCCTCTGAGAAAGTGAAACAAAATCGCAAACCCGCCTTAAAACTGGGCGCTCACGTGGCCTCACTCGGTATGGAGTTCTATCAAGGAAACATGTTTCCTGCAGAATATAAAAACAATATTTTTATCGCCGAACACGGCTCTTGGAATCGCAGCAAAAAAGTAGGCTATCGTATCGTTCAGGTGATACTTGAAGGAGATAAGGTAGTTAACTCAGAGGTCTTTGCTTCAGGTTGGCTACAAGGGGAAGAGAGCTGGGGCCGTCCTGTCGCTGTGCTCACCATGCCCGATGGTTCTTTATTAGTTTCAGATGACGCGGCTGATGCGATATATCGTATTAGTTATAAAAAGTAAGCCACAAAAAAACCAGCCAATTGGCTGGTTTTCAACAAGTAACCAGTTAAGGTCACGAGCTCAAATGATTAAGCTTCAGGACGCATTGCAGGGAACAAGATCACGTCGCAGGGATTGATGTAAGCTGAGTGTTGGTTTAACAACACTCAGCTAATCTAACCCCTAAGCTTCTGGACGCATCGCTGGGAATAGGATCACGTCTCTAATTGTATGCGTGTTAGTAAACAACATCACTAGACGATCGATACCGATCCCTTGACCCGCTGTTGGTGGTAAGCCGTGCTCTAATGCTCTGATGTAATCAGCGTCATAGAACATAGCTTCATCATCACCCGCATCTTTCGCATCAACTTGCGCTTTGAAGCGATTATCTTGATCTTCAGCGTCGTTAAGCTCAGAGAAACCATTGGCAACTTCACGGCCGCCGATAAAGAACTCGAAACGATCAGTGATGAAATGGTTATCATCGTTACGACGTGCAAGTGGAGAAATATCAGCTGGGTAGCCTGTGATGAATGTAGGCTGCATAAGTTGAGTCTCAGCAGTTTCACCAAATATCTCTTCAAGTAGCTGACCACACGTCCAGAACTTCTCGATAGTCATGCCTAAGCTTTTAGCCAAGTCACGCATAAACTCAACATCTTTAACTTCTTCATAAGTCATAGACTGAATAGTCGCGTTATCTGGGTTGTACTTCTTAATCGCATCTAACATGCTAAGACGAGCGTATGGACCACCAAAATCAACAGTATGCTCACCATACGGAAGCTGTGGAGAACCACATAAGTCAATTGCGATAGAGCTTAGCATCTCTTCCGTTAGATCCATTAGATCGTTAAAATCTGCATAGGCCATGTAGAATTCCATCATAGTGAATTCTGGGTTATGGCGTGGAGACAAACCTTCATTACGGAAGTTACGGTTAATTTCGAACACACGCTCAAAACCACCCACAACTAAACGCTTTAGATAAAGCTCAGGTGCGATACGCAGGTACATCGCCATATCAAGTGCGTTATGATGTGTCTCAAAAGGACGTGCCGTTGCGCCACCAGGGATGCTGTGCATCATAGGCGTTTCAACTTCCATGAACTCTTTCTTCACCATGAAGTTACGGATAGCCGACACCACTTTAGAACGCATGATAAAGGCATTACGCGACTCTTCATTCACAATCAAGTCAACATAACGCTGACGATAGCGAGTCTCTTGGTCTGTTAGACCGTGGAATTTTTCAGGAAGTGGACGCAGTGCTTTAGTCAGCAACTGGTATTGCTCCATGTTGACATACAAGTCGCCTTTACCTGAAAGGTGTAGTTGACCAGTCACGCCGATAATGTCACCAATATCTAGACCTTGAAATCTCTCTTTAAGATCTTTCTGAACGTCTTTACCTGCATAAGCTTGGATACGACCGCTGACATCTTGGATCACTAAGAAAGGACCACGTTTCGCCATAATACGACCAGCGATACTGCGCTGGATCTCCATGCCTTCAAGCTCTTCTTTGGTATTACTACCATATTCAGCCTGAATATCTGCCGCTTTATGTTTACGATCGAAGTTATTCGGGTGACCGTTTGCAGGGCAGTTTGCGCGAATGTGCTCAAGCTTGGCACGACGCTCTGCAATTAACTTATTCTCATCTGGTAATACTTGTTCAGTCATCTTCTTCTCTCGTAAATGTTACGGTTCACACGTTAAAATTAATTAGTTTAAAAGCTTTATAAACCAGACTTTAGACTGGCCTCAATAAACTTGTCCAGATCGCCATCAAGCACGCTCTGGGTATTTCTGTTCTCGACACCAGTACGCAGATCTTTAATACGTGCATCATCGAGCACGTATGAACGGATCTGGCTACCCCAGCCAATATCTGATTTAGCGTCTTCCGCCAGCTGCTTATCAGCATTTTGCTTCAGCATCTCTAACTCATAGAGTTTTGCTTTCAACTGCTTCATCGCGGCATCACGGTTTTTATGTTGCGAGCGATCATTTTGACACTGCACAACAGTATTGGTCGGTACATGAGTAATACGAATAGCAGATTCAGTCTTGTTGACATGCTGACCACCCGCCCCCGAGGCGCGGTAGGTATCAATTCTCAAATCTGATGGATTAATCTCAATCTCAATAGAATCATCGATTTCAGGGTAAACAAATACTGAACAAAACGAGGTGTGACGTTTACCTGACGAATCGAAAGGCGATTTGCGCACTAAGCGATGTACACCCGTTTCAGTGCGTAATGATCCAAACGCGTACTCACCGGTAAACTTGATGGTTGCACCTTTGATACCAGCAACATCACCATCAGTGACTTCCATAAGCTCAGGCTTATAGTCATGGGCATCACCCCAACGCAAGAACATACGCAGTACCATATTGGCCCAATCTTGCGCTTCAGTTCCGCCAGAACCAGACTGAATATCTAAATAACAATTGGCAATATCATTAGGACCGGAGAACATACGACGGAACTCAAGCTCTTCAAGACGCTTCTCTAACGCATCGAGTTCTGAGCTTGCATCGTTAAACGTCTCTTCATCCTCTTCCTCGACAGCCAACTCAACTAAGCCTTCAACATCTTCAAGACCCGAATCCATATCATCGATAGTCTTAACCACTAACTCTAAAGCTGCACGTTCTTTACCTAAGGCCTGAGCATTCTCAGGATTGTTCCATACATCGCTACTTTCAAGTTCAGCACAAACCTCTTCTAGACGCTCTGACTTGGCATCATAGTCAAAGATACCTCCGCAGTAGAAGGGTGCGTTCGGCAAGATCTTTAATTTTAAATTTAACCGGATTTACTTCAAACATTACTCTTCTACTCAAATAAGTTATACCAAAACCACTTCAAGACTCACAACTCAACTTGTCGAGGTAACTTGGGGATAGATGTGACTACAACCAGCTATTTTAACTCAATAGTGGCATTTCGACTAGAGCAGGATCGAGATGAATTGCGGTTATTTCAACCTTCATAAATCTTAAGCTAGCAATATTATTCTTAAGAAAGCAGCAACACAGCACTGTTTATTTATGCTTTTAATCAAGGAGTAATAAAAATCACAAATTCCAAACCCCATGTCTATACTTTCCTAATGAATGAAAAAAACCCCACATGCTGTTATCACGAAGAAGAAGGTTTCTCCTGCAATGAGCCAGCCGAACCCTCAGGTTTATGTTATTGGCACGATCCTAAAATAGTCAAAAATGCCCCTGACGACGTGCAAAAACTTGAAGATTTTGCCAGAAATGGGGGCATGTTACGTGGCATAGCACTCAAGCGTGCCGTATTACCTGGGATAGATCTTGTCAGGCATCACCAAAAAGTAGGCTTTGATATGACCCACGCCGAGTTATATCGCGCGGATCTCCAAGGGGCTCATCTTTTCAATCTCTGTTTACATAATGCCAGCTTGATGAAAGCTGATCTCAGAGACTCTAACCTCCACTTCGCAAATTTAATCGGCACCAACCTACTTGGTATAAAGTGGAACGGTGCCAAAATTGAGAATATCAATACAGGTAAACGGATCAAACAGGAGGTACTCGCACTCGAAGCGGACCGGCTGGGCGAGCGAGAGATAGCGAATGACTATTTTGAACAAGCTGAGGAGATATACAGAGATCTTCGTAAAGCTGCTGAGCGTGAAGGGCTATTTGCCATGTCTGGTGACTATATTCGTAAAGAACTCACTATGCGTCGTCACCAAATGCCTCAATACAGTTATAAACGAATGGTATCTAAAGTTATCGATGTTTTCTGTGGTTACGGCGAAGCCCCTTTGCGTGTCATTGGCTTCTCGATGGGACTTATCATGGTCTGTGCCATGCTCTATTTTTTTACTGGATTGAGTTACGGTACTCAACTGCATCAATTTCAGATGAGCAATGATTTCCACACCAACCTTTATCTGTTTTTCAACTGCATCTATTATTCCGTTGTCACCTTCACGACCTTAGGCTATGGAGACTTTACCCCTGTGGGGTTCTCTAAAGTCATCGCTGCGATAGAGGCATTTACCGGGAGCTTTACCATAGCGCTGTTCGTGGTGGTTTTTGTAAAAAAGATGACTCGTTAATATCAATTAGGCACTAGAACTTTAGTGATGAATAGCCATTGATTTAAGCTCATCTGTGCCAAGTTCAAATTTCAATAATCAAGCAAGGTTACGTCGAGCACACTCCCCTAGCTATTTGTGATACCCACTGCAAAATCATCTTATAAATTGACAGGTTAGACCCGTTCTGAAAACCGTCTTAGTTATACTCCCGCCACTCTATTCTGCCTCCTATAAATAATGGTCTACGGCTATCGGCTAATCCAGAAAAGACCTCTGTACCAACTCAAGCGAAAGGCAGGAAAGCCCAAATAACTAAGGTATCACCATGAAAGCGCTAATAATTGATGGTCTGCTGCTATCGGCTAATCCAGAAAAGACCTTGTTCGACATTGCCAAAGAAGCTGATATTACAATTCCTAACCTATGCCATCAGCGCAATGACGCAGATTTTTCCACAAACAAAAATCAGAAAAGCCACTGTAACTTGTGTCAGGTGGAAGTACGCATTTCAGGGATTCACCCGCAAGGTAAAGCTGTTACTGTCAGAGCATGTGATACCCAGCTCAATTCTCTCTATTCAAGTGATGAACAGACGATAGAAGTTATCACCCAATCTGCCCATCTGAGTTTACTAAGACAAACCGCACTGACCGAAATTCTAAGTGATCATTTTGCCGATTGCGAAGCCCCTTGTCAGCAGGCTTGCCCCGCTGGCGTCGATGTACAGTCATACCTGTTTCATATCGCCCAAGGCAATCATAGAGAAGCGATTAAAGTCATTAAGCAAACGCTGCCACTGCCGCTCTCTATCGGACGAGTCTGTCCGGCATTTTGTGAAGCTGAGTGCAGACGCGGCTTAGTCGATGAGCCTGTTGCCATAAGACAGCTTAAGCGCCACGCCGCCGATCTCGACCTGAACGACAGCGAGAGCTATGTACCACCAAGAGCCCCAGCGACGGGTAAAAAAGTGGCCATTATTGGTAGCGGTCCCGCAGGTATTAGTGCCGGATATTTCCTGTCAAACGCAGGCCATGAAGTCACCATTTATGAAATGATGCCCAAAGCGGGCGGCTGGTTACGGTACGGCATTCCTGAATATCGCTTGCCTAAAGCGATCCTCGACAAAGAGATCGACCTCTTGTGTCAAAATGGCTTAAACATTGAAACCAATATCAGGTTGGGCCATGAGATCCACCTCTCGCAACTGGTAGAGGACTTCGACGCGGTTTGTCTCGCCATCGGCGCGCAAAAAGCGGTACCGATGAACTACCCAGGCTCCGATCTTAAAGGCTGCTATTTAGGCGTCGACTACCTTAAAGATCACTGCTTAGATAAAACCTATACCACTGGCAAACGCGTGGCCGTTATTGGCGGAGGCAACACTGCCATCGATTGTGCCCGCACCGCCAAGCGTGAAGGCGCCGACGTCACCTTGATCTATCGCCGCACCAAGGAAGAGATGCCAGCGGAAGATTACGAGATAGTCGAAGCCGAACACGAAGGCATAAAGTTCCATCTCCTTACCAATCCAATTGAAAACCACGGCGATGAGCATGGCCGCGTTAAGAGCGTGACTTTTGAGAAAATGGCCCTTGGCGAGCCCGATAGCTCTGGCAGACGCGCTCCCGTTCCTACTGGTGAAACCTTCACTCAAGCGTTTGATACCGTGATCCCCGCAGTGTCTCAGACACCGGATATGGATTTCCTTAACGATCCCCAAGGTCAGCTATCAACCGGTAAGCTTGCCCTCACCCGCTGGAATACTTTCCAGGGATGTGACTACACCATGTCTGCAGGCCAGTCATCAGGCACCGACAAACTGTTTGTACTTGGCGATTCACGCACAGGTCCCGCAACTGCTGTTGCCGCTGTCGCCGACGGTCGTAAAGCCGCTATCGCCATCGAGAAGCTGCTCAATCAGGGCCTGACGTGTGAACTGACAAAGTTTGAATTCAATGCCACTAAGGCGACCAAAACAGCCTCACTGTCGGCAGACTTGTACCCCCACACCAAAGTCGAAGCTAAGGCCAAAATGCCAGAGCTTAACCTGTCACAAAGACTGGGGAGCTTTAGCGAAGTCGAGCTAGGTTTTGCAAACGACGAAGCCATGAAAGAGGCCGCGCGTTGCCTTGAGTGTGCCTGCCAGGCCAATACCGATTGCAAGCTGCGCGATTATGCCACCGAATATAAAGTCGACAGTAAGTCGTTAGCGCCCCAAAGCTCAGCGGAGGCGCCGCGTCAGTTTAGCGTCGATAACTCCAGTCCCTTTATCACTTTCGATGCTAACCGCTGTATTAGTTGCGGCGCCTGCGTCGATATCTGTCATAGTAAGTGCGGCCATAGTGCCATTAGTTTTGAGTCTGAAAACCACTATCAGGCATTACCCAGCTCAAGCTTATCATCAGAGCGCCGTGCACCACGTGTCGGCTTTAACACCAGCATGAAAGACAGTGATTGCGTGCAGTGTGGTAGTTGCGTGCAAGTGTGCCCAACGGGCGCACTGGTCGATGCCAGAGACAAGACTCAGGGCGTGACCGATAAACTCAACCAAGTATCCACCGTCTGTACCTACTGTGGAATAGGTTGCCGTCTGATCATGCATGTGGACACAGCAAACAACACCATCAAGCACATCAGCGGCGATAGTAACTCGCCTGTTAATGACGGTATGTTGTGCGTTAAGGGCCGCTTTGGTTTTGATTTTATTGGTAGTGAGCAAAGACTCACCCAGCCACTGATCCGCAAAAATGGCGAGCTTGTTGAAGTGTCTTGGAATGAAGCCATCGATTATATCGCTGACAAACTCAGTAACATCATAGCTACCCACGGCGGTGATGCCGTTGCTGGACTAGCCTCAGCCAAAGCCACCAATGAAGATAACTACGTCTTCCAAAAGCTGTTTAGAAGCATTATCGGCACCAACAATATCGACCACTGCGCCCGTCTTTGTCACGCATCCACTGTAACCGGCTTGTATGACGTACTCGGCAGTGGTGCGATGACCAATGATATTCCTGACATTAAAGAGTCGGATCTGATCTTTATCCTTGGATCTGACACCAGCAATGCCCACCCAATCATTGCTTCAAAGATTAAGCAAGCGATCCGCAATCATGGTGCGCGCTTGGTCGTGGCCGATCCTAAGCGCGTCGATATCTCTGATCACGCCAAGCTCTATATGTGCCACAAGCCAGGCACCGATGTGATGCTACTTAACGCTATGATGCAGCAGATCATCAAGCATAACTGGCATGATAAAGCCTACCTTGAAGCCAGAGTCGATGGTTTTGAAGCGCTCCGCAGCGAGGTTATGAAAGAGAAATACTCGTTAGCCAATGCACAACTCATCACCGGCGTCGATGGGGCTGAAATTGCCACCTTGGCCAAGATGATAGGTACCGCCCAAAAAACAGCAGTCTACTATGCCATGGGTATTACCCAACATACCTCGGGTCATGACAACGTCACTGCCATCGCCAACTTGCAACTCCTGTGTGGCAATATCGGCGTACGCGGCGCAGGTATCAACCCACTGCGCGGCCAGAGTAATGTTCAAGGAGCCTGTGATATGGGCGCCCTACCCAACTACTTCTCTGGCTACCAAAAGGTCGACGACCCAGCGGTGCAGCAACACTTCAAGCAAGCTTGGGGCAATGAGACGCTGCCAAACAAAATCGGCTTAGCCGCCACAGAAGTGATGCAGGCACTGACGAAGGGCAAGCTCAAAGCGCTCTATGTTATGGGTGAGAACCCAGTGCTAAGCGATCCCGATCAGGCCCATGTGGTCGAAGCGCTAAAAGAAGCCGAGCTATTGATCGTTCAGGACATCTTCTTAACCGAAACCGCCGCCATGGCGCATGTGGTCTTGCCGGCATTGTCGTTCGCCGAAAAATTGGGCCACTTCACCAACACCGAGCGCCGCGTGCAACAACTGCAGGTTGCCGTAAAGGCGCCAGGCATTGCCAAGCACGACTGGAAGATAGTGCAGAGCATTGCCAATGCATTGGGGGCCAATTGGGACTATACGGATGAGAAACAGATTTGGCATGAGATCACCCAAGTCACGCCGCAATATGGTGGGATTAGCTGGGAGACGATGGATCCAAACACCAAAAAAGGTATCGCAGGCCTGCAATGGCCTTGTCCAGAGGTAGGTCATCCCGGCACACCAATACTGCACATGAAAACGTTTACTCGCGGCCGCGCCCAGATGAGAGCCATGGATTATCGATTGCCTGCCGAGCCTCCTTGTGGTGAGTACCCGCTAACCCTGTCAACCGGACGTTTACTGGAGCAGTTCCACACCGGCACCCTGACCCGCAAGACAGCCGGACTCGATGAGCTAGGAAAACCACGGGTGATGATCTCAGTCTATGACGCCGAGAAGCTAGGTATCGCTAATGGTGATATGTTGCGCATTAACTCACGTCGCGGTGAGATTGAGATAGCCGCGTTTGTCACTAAACGTGCCCAAGTTGGCGTCTTATTCCTGCCGTTCCACTTCGCAGAAGCTGCAGCCAATAAGCTCACCATCAATGCCCTCGATCCTGTCGCCAAGATCCCCGAATTTAAGATCTGCGCTATTAAAGTCGAAAAGGTTAAAGAAACCAACAAGCTTGAAACTGAGTAGGGGGAGCTAACTCTTGTATAGATTCTGGCTTGATCGTCAATAAAACTTGAGCCGTTTCATCCCCATTGTGAAATGCCGAGGAGCTGATATCCCCACGAGTCTTTCACTTCATGGGGATACTCTAAGCGACTAGCCTTGGTACCCGTGTTAGGTACCAGTATTAGACCAAGCCAAAAATCATCATATATATGCCAGCTGCACACTGAACCTCCCTATGCACTAAGCTTTAGCTGCCAGTGCATAGGCGTGTTCTTGATGTTGTTGGCGTAATCTTGCTAAATCTAGACTTGGATTAACAATTTCCCCACTTTGCACGCGCCAAACTCCCGCGACCATCACTGCATCGGCGTGATGAGCACCACAAAGAATCGTAGCAGCAAGCGGATCATGGCTGCCTGAGAAGCGGCAATCATCAAGTTTAAATAGTGCTATATCAGCTTGTTTACCTACCGCTAATGCGCCAATATCATCACGGCCAAGTACAGCTGCTGAGCCTGAGGTTGCCCATCTTAGTACATCTAAATGACTGATCTCATCAGCGGGATACTGCAATCGGTTCAATAATAGCGCTTGCCTGACCTCTTGGATCATATTAGAACCATCATTAGAAGCCGATCCGTCAACGGCGAGTCCCACATGAGCGCCAGCGCGCTCTAATGCCAGTGTTTGGCATATGCCTGAGGACAAGATCATATTGGACGTTGGGCAGTGGGCGATGCCGACTCTGGCTTTACCTAAGCGGCGAATTTCAGATGCACTGAAATGAATGCCGTGGGCGAGCCAAACGTGCTCATTAAGCCAACCTACAGACTCTAAATAATCTAACGGCCGCAAGCTAAATTTTTCGATACAAAAATCATTTTCATCATTGGTTTCAGCTAAATGAGTATGTAGGCGCACATTATAAGTGCTGGCCAGTTTTGCGGTCGCTTGCATCAATTCGGTAGTGACGGAGAAGGGCGAGCAGGGGGCCAAAGCTATTTGGATCATGGCGCCTTCACGCCTGTCGTGGTAGCGTTTTATTACTCGTTCACAGTCGGCTAAAATTTGCTCATCCGTTTGCACTGTTTGTTGAGGTGGCAAGCCGCCATCTTTTTCACCTAAGCTCATAGAGCCTCGGGTTAGCATAACGCGTGCGCCCATCTTGGTTGCAGCGTCCACCTGAATATCCATAGCCTCAGTGAGTGCATCGGGATATAAGTAGTGATGATCGCTAACCGTGGTGCACCCCGATAATAATAGCTCGGCTAAACCTAAGGTGGTAGCAGAGGCTAACATGTCAGGTTGCAGCCTTGCCCATACAGGATAAAGGGCTTTAAGCCAGGGAAATAGCGGCTTATTTAACGCCGCTGGTAATGCGCGAGTCAAGGTTTGATAGAGATGATGATGAGTATTAATGAGGCCGGGCATCACGACATGCTTAGCGGCATCGAAACTTGAATCATAACTCAGTGTTGGAGTAGCGCCATTTGGCACTAATTCGACAATTCGGTCATTCTCGATGACCACCCCACCTCGGGCATCCTCATTGTTTGCGGTGTATATGGCTAACGGGTTTTTAATCCATAATCGTCTGGATCTTGATTGAGTTATTGACTGAAAGCCTGGTTGAGAACTTATGTGAGACATAGAACTTCCTATACTTTTCCAATAAAACCCAGACACATAAGTGAATTTTGATATGTCTGGGTTATTGATGTCAAATGACATGAATTTATTATCTTAATTGTTAATCCGTTTCTTTTTTTGTGCTATTTTTCGAGCTTACTCAACATAGAGGTGGCGGTCATAATTTCAGATTCATCCTGTTGTAGTTTGGCTTTTTTTGATCGAGGTAATAAGGCATTAAGTACCACTGTCACCAATGTCCCGGTAGTGATGCCTGAATGGAGTAACATTTTGAGTTGCTCAGGGAAGTGCTGTAATAGATTAGGCTCAAAGGTAACCGCCAGCCCTGAGCTTAATCCAACACAGATAATAATTGCATTACGGCGAGAATCCGCGGTTTTAACCAACATGCGAATACCAGCATAAGCTATCATACCAAACATCACAAAGCCCACGCCACCGAGTACGGGTTTAGGTACCGTCACGGCTAAGGCGGCAAATTTAGGAAATAAGCCTCCCAAAATAAGCAGCGCGCCTGTCACTGCCACCACATATCGACTCGCCACACCGCTGATGCCAACAATGCCCACATTCTGGCTAAAACTCGCGACAGGCAGCGCGGTAAACATGGCACTAAAGGTACTGCCTAAACCATCGCCAAGTAAACCTCGCTTTAAGTCTTTGCCCGATATGGGTTCATGGCAATTGCTACCCAACGCCATAAAGTCACCCGTGGCTTCGGCAACAATCACGATATACACCAAGGCCAAACTAATAATGGCGGAAAAGGAGAAGGTCATACCATATTTAAACGGCTCAGGTGCTGAGAACCAGGCCGCCTGAGTGATCTGATTCATGTCCACCATGCCCATAAAATAGGCGAGGACATAACCAACGGCTAAACTGATCGCAATGGCTGATGCCGACACGGCACCTTTGCAAAATAAGGTTACGCCGATGACGACCATCAGGGATACTACGGAGAGAAAGACTTTAGGTAACGAGGCAAAGTCAGGGTGCCCAGCGGGAGCATCGCCAATCCAGCCCATGGCGACAGGGAGAATCGTGAGACCGATTAAAGTCACGACTACGCCACTGACTAGAGGTGGAAAGAGTTTGCGGATAAAGTCCATATAAAAACTGGCAATAATGACCATAAATGATCCCACAAATGCGGCCCCCATGATGGCGGCCATCCCCCCTTCCATGCCGATGGCAATACAGGCGCCAGGAAACGCAAAACTGGTACCCATCACGACAGGCAAGCGGATCCCCACAGGGCCAAAGCCAATACACTGAACTATGGTCGCCACGCCAGAGACAAATAATGAAGCACTGATAAGAACAACGATTTCATCAGGCGGAAGGCCCAAAGCCCCTCCCACAATCAGTGGAACAGTAACGATACCGCCTATAGACGCCAACATATGTTGGATAGCAAGTAGTAAGGTAACACCTGTAGGAGGTAGATCATTCACTTTATACAGTAACTTCATTTCAAGCCCTTAATGTGATGACGCACGTTGAACCCTATACCTTGTGCTCTACATTTATGTTCTCGGCACTTAGTTATAAGATTCGGTATTGACACGTTTTATGGTTAAATCATTTATTAATCACCGCTTTAATGGATTGCATTATGGGTTGGTAACCAGTGCAACGACATAGATTCCCCTCCAATGCATCCATAATTTGCTCATCGGTAGGCTGAGGCTGTTTTGCCAATAGCGCACGAGTGCTTATTAATACTCCTGGGGTGCAAAAACCACACTGAACACCGCCAACCTTGATAAAGGATTGTTGTAATTGATGAGACAGAGCATCGTCAGCTAAGCCTTCAATGGTCGTGATTTGTGCACCATCACATTGTGCTGCAAGCACCATGCAGGAACACACCGCTTCTTCATTCATTATCACGCTGCAGGCGCCGCACTCACCTACGGCGCAGCCCTCTTTAGTGCCGGTTAATGCCATCTGACCACGTAATAAATCTAATAAACGGGTATTACCATCGACCTCTAATAACTCAAGTTTGCCATTTATGGTTAATTTGATTGGGGTCTTCATCGCGCCTCTCCTTGAGCCACATCGGTAATAATCTCAGTCAGTAAATTGCGGAACATATTAATAAATACCGGTTGTTTATAGGCCGCTGACCAGCGCCCGCCAATGGCAGATTCGATCATGTCCATTAATACCTTTTCAGCAAGAGTGATACGTTCAAGATTCAAGGGATATCCCAGTAATATCGCTTCAATAGCATGCAGTCGCTGGGGCTTACTGAACAGGGCGCCATCGACCAGTTGGCAATAATCCACCTTGCCATCGACATCGAAGCCCAGTAAACAGCTCAGGCTTAACCGTGTGATATTAAGTGCTTTTCTCCGGCCCAATTGACTGTATTTATAAATCAAATCTTGTCTTACAGGTTTTGGCAAAATGATGCTAGTGAGCAGCTCACCCTGCTTAAGTTCAGTGCTGTAACCGCCGGTGATAAACTCACTTAACGGCATACGTCTATGGGTGTAACGGCCATCAATCGCGGACATCAGCTCTACTTCTGCGTCATAGATAATGGCAGGAGGCACAGAATCCGCGCAGGGAGCGGCATTGACAATATTGCCGCCAAAGGTGGCACGGTTACGGATTTGATTAGAGCCAATGGTATGGCAAGCATGAGTGAGTAAAGGAAAGTACTTGGCAATCGATGGATGTTCAACAAGGTGATTAAAGGTCACGCCTGAGCCGATTGTGATGTGACTCTCATCTTCCTCGATGTTGCATAAACCACTGAGCCCGGCAATATTGACTAAACTTTGCTCGGTGGTACGTATTCGCCCTTGCACTAGCACATCGGTGCCGCCTGCTATGGCTTGATATTGTTTGTCTTGCAGTAAGCTTAAAGCATCTTCTACTGTACTTGGATTAATGACAGATAAACCGTTTAGCCTCAGGGTGTGCTTTTTATTTTCACTGTGGAGCTGAAGTTCACTTTGACGCACTGGTTTTTTGAGATTATAGCCAAGTACCACCTGCTCGAGAGTCAGAGGCAATTGCCGAATTCGTCTGCCTAGGGCGAAACTTAACGCATTGTTGATGGCTGCGGCAGCAAGTTCGGTAGCAGGCTCGCCAATACTTTTGGCACCAAAGGGACCACCTGGATCTGGGTTTTCTACCGCAATAATCTTAATTGGGGGAATGTCTTTTATGGTTGGAAGTAAATAGCTATCCAAGTTTTCTGATTTCACTTCAGCATGCTCGATATTAAAGTCTTCAAGCACGCCATAGCCAAATCCTTGAGCAATACCACCTGTCACTTGGCCTTCAAAGCCAACTTTAGAGATAACCTGACCGACATCATGGGCAGCCGTGACCCCGAGCATCTCTATTTTACCAGTGCCAGTATCGACACTGAGTTCGACGATCTGACAGGCATATACCCAAGTGAAATAGGGACTGCCACAGCCTTTTTCTTCATCCCAGCTGATATTGGGTTGCTCGAAGAAGCCATAGGCAGCAAGATTTACACCGCCCCATTTAGCCTTATTGACCGCCTCATTAAATGAAATACTGAGTTCAGGCTTATGTTTGTTACAGATTAAGCCATCTTGCCAATGAGTATCATCCAGTTGTTCTGTGCCCAATAAGGGGGCCACCACCTCAAAAATACGCTGTTTGAGGATATCGGCACCATGCTTGACTGCGTTCCCCCCAGTGATGGTTGCGCGGGACGCAACCGTTGGCCCGCCATCTGAGATCATCGCAGTAGAAGGCTCGGTAAATTTCACCCGGTTAAGAGGAATACCTAATGCTTCGGCCGCGATAAGCGACATGACGGTTTGTAGACCCTGACCATTTTCAGTCACGCCGGTGGCGATATTAACACTGCCATCACTGTTGATTGAGACTAGCGCCGATGATGTATCCACCCCTTCGGCGCCCATAGAGCAGCCTCGATAGCTGAGCGCCATACCAATGCCATATTTGATGGGATTGTCATTGAGGTTTAGCTGATTAAAGTGTGCCACTTTGGCAGTGTACTCGGCGCCAGCCAGCGCCTTGTCGAGCACCTCAAGCGTCGACACCTTGTGGTTGCTAAAGCGTTGACCAGTGATACTGACACCATCTTGTTTAAGGGCATTAATTTTACGTACTTCAACGGGAGATATACTGCATTGCTCGGCAATCTCATCCATTAACGACTCATTGGCAAATACGATTTGTGGTGAGCCAAAGCCGCGCATCGCTCCGGTAAAGGTATTATTGGTATAGACACCTTTAACATCCACTCGTACATGGTCAATCTCATAAGGGCCTGCGGCCTGCACAGCAGAGCGCCAGGTGACAAAGGGCGTACAAGCTGCATAAGCACCGCTATCGGCAAGAATATTCACCCTCATGGCATTAATTTTACCTGAGCGGTTAAAGCCGACTTTATAGGTCATGTGATAGGGATGACGTTTAGCGCTTTCCACCATGGAATGTTCGCGAGTGTAAGTAAATTTAACTGGCAACTTGGTTAAACTTGCCATCAGCGCAGCACGGCAACAAAGATGATCTATGGTGTCATCTTTACCGCCAAATGAGCCGCCCATGACGGAGCGTCTAATTTCAATACTCGACTGAGGCAAGCCTAAATATGAAGCAACAAAGCCTCTTACACGATGGGGGTTTTGAATGGAACCTGTAAGTATGATATCAGCAGTACTTGGGTCGATATAGGCAGTAATTGATTCAGGTTCGATATAGGCATGTTCCTGAAATCCCACCTGATATATGCGTTCAATAATCAATTCAGAATTTTGGAATCCTTGCTCCACATCGCCTTTTTCTGTGTGATGGCAAGCGACGATGTTGGACTCTTTATCTGGATGAATTAAGCGAGCGTCTGGTTTTAAGGCCTCGAAAACGTCGCTAATAGGGTCAAGGGCTTGATATTCAATTTCAATTTTGTCAGCTGCTAGACAGGCCGCTTCATAGGTTTGAGCAGCCACGACGGCAAGAACATCACCACTAAAGCACACTTCATCGTTAATGATGGGGTAATAGTCACGGATCATCACTCCGACTTTAGGATCTCCCGGTACGTCAGCAAAGGTGATAATACGTACGACACCTTCTACTTCCATAGCCTTACTTGTGTTAATGCTGAGTACTTTTGCTGCGGGCATATCGGCATATCGGCATATGCCATAAAGCATTCCTGGCATAGTTACATCATTGCCATAGATAGCCATACCCGTCACTTTAGTGTGACCGTCTACTCTAGAAATATCCTTACCTAATAAATTAAAGCCTTCCATCTCAACACCTCAAATATTGTAACGATCTATATCTATGGCACCATTCATAGATATATACCGTTACTTATTTATATAATCAGTGAAAGGCAACATGCAGGCCAATATAATTTTAAATAGATAAATTAATAGGTAAATTATCTATTTCGTGAACCGTACCTTTGTTTGAAATTTTGAGAATGTTGTTCTAAGCAAAATGTGTTTAATCTATTTACATTACTTACAGTATGTATCATTAAATTTAATTAATGATGCTGGATGATATTGTTGACTTATCATTTTGATAGCCTCTATGCGTATCAATTTGATAATACACAATGACTTAGTTTGTCCGCTTCAAAAACTATGACGTACATTCCCACTCACTTGTCGTATCTTTTATAATCAACACCTTGCTGTATCACTGCTGCGTCTACATTAATATTCAATCCTGAACAATGATCAAAAGATCATTTCCAACATGCTGAAAGTGATCGTATTGCTAGAATAGAACGATGAGTTAATACTTAGACCAATATGGTTTGCCGTTGCGGTAAGTCTATTATGAGAACATGTTTTGGAAATAAAGCAAAAACCAGAAAAATAGAGCAGATGGATCCTAACGGATCCCCACTCATTTAAAAACGAGCCAAGCAGCGAACTAATCTAAGTCAACAACATTAATCGCCTTTATTACTTAGTTAACCAAAGCTCCGGCAATGGCAAAACTGAGTACCAAATAGAAAATATTTGGCTTTAACAGTTTAAATAAAGCAAAACCTACCACCACAAGCGCCATATCCAGATTGTCTCTTACCGCGCTGGTGAAGATAGGATTATAGAGAGCCGCCAACAAAAAGCCCACTACGCAGGCGTTTACTCCGGCAATTGCACCTGTTATATGGGGTCTAGCACTCAAGGCGTGCCAACTTTTTAGTGCCACTAGCATCAATAGGAAACCTGGGAGGAAGATGGCAAGCGTAGCCACCAGCGCACCAACTAAGGGTTGCTCAATCCATATCTCAGCGCCAAGATAGGCCGCAAGAGCAAACATAGGGCCTGGCACCGCTTGCGCTAATGCATAGCCCGTTAAAAATTGATCATTGCTAATCGCATCGCCAACACTCGCTTGAAGCAAGGGTAACACCACATGCCCACCACCAAACACTAAACTGCCAACTTGGTAAAACTGACTGAAAAGCGATAACAAACTCGACTCCGGCGCACTGAAACTCTCAGAAACAAGAAAAGTTGAGCCCATAAACAAAAGTACAAAAATACTCAGCCAAAGGTAGTTGAGCTTGATGCGCTGCTTTGCTGGCTCAAGAGGCATAGCAGTCGTCGATAACAACTGCCTACCAACCAAAGCCGCAAAAATCAAGAGCGCAAATTGTATCCATATTCCAGGAAACAATAAGATAAGAATAAAACTAAGCAACATAAGCAAAATAGCAGGCTTTCGCTTACAAAATTGATTGAACATGATCCACACCGCATCAGCAACCACAACCACGGCCAGCAATTTAAGCCCGTGAATAACCCCTTGTGTTACTGGGTAGTCCAGCAATTGAGTGCTGGTTACCGCAAACAAAAATAGCAGAGTAAATGAGGGAAGTGTAAAACCAAGAAAGGCAGCCAGTCCTCCGAGTAACCCACCTCGATGATAACCAATAGCAAACCCCACCTGACTCGAACCTGGGCCAGGCATAAACTGGCTCAAAGCAACAAAACTGGCGTAACGTTTGTCATCTAACCATGCAAGCTCTTGCACGAAAGTTTGTCTGAAATACCCAATATGTGCAGCAGGACCGCCGAAAGAGATTAAACCTAATGAGAAAAAACGAATAAAAATCTGTAGCATAAATCCAGCAGAGCATTGAATAAAATTTGGCAAATTTTAGCATCAAAAGATGACACTCAGATGAATTTTTCATCTGAGTGTACTAGTACAGAGGCAAGCTATCGATATCTGCGACCACTTTTCGCCCCCCTAACATCTGCTCAAGCCAAAGCGTAACCTCTTTGGCAGTCGAACGAAATGTGGTTAGCTTTCCACCATAAAGAGTAAGCAGCCTAGGATGAGATTCACGAGTTTGTAACCAGAGTTCTCGAGAGCGCTCGAATGATGTTCCCACTTGTTTCGGTAACACCCTGACACCACAGAAAGTATCAATGATCTTTGACTCTAATATTTCAATCCCACCAGAGTCAGCAAAGTAATGCTGATAGATCCCAAGCAGATAATAGATCTCTTCTCTCTTAGGTTTTGGTTTTCCCTCTAAGCTGGCTAAGGGAGTTTCTGTCGTCCCTAATAATGTTTTCCCTCGCCAAGGCATAACAAACACCACTCTTTGATCAAAACAAGACTCCAGATATAAGATCCCCTCAGGGGGAGCAATATCGAGCAATAGATGGGTTCCCTGCACAAGCTCGACCTCCTCTCTGGCCATTGGAGGTGTTACGCAGTCGATAAGCTCATTGACCCAAGGTCCAGTCGCATTAATGACGCACAGTGCTGCCACCTTAAGATGTTCACCTTGGTGCTGATAGCTAACTTCACAGTGAGCAGGTTTATGTAAAATGGCATCACATCGAGTTTGCTGTAATACCTTTGTACCCAATTCTATTGCACTTTTTATGACGGCTTTAGTCAAAGCCTTATCATCTGTTTGAGCGTCCCAATATTGAAAAATTGCGACTAAACCTTTTAGTTTTAAACCTTGAATTTCAGGCCATTTAGTCGCTGAAATACTCTTGTATCTGCCTAAGGGATCTAATTCACTCAATAAAGCATAGGCACTCAGTCCAGCACGGATCGCCCATTGACTGCGTTGGCTACTCTCATAAATGGGGATATAGAAGGGAATCGGTTTAACTAAGCTCGGTGCTAATTTAAGCAAAGCTCGGCGTTCAGATAGAGACTTACGAACCAAGGACACTTGACCGGATTCAAGGTATCTTAATCCTCCATGAATTAGTTTACTCGAATTAGCAGAAGTCTGTTCACCTACCTCCCCCTTTTCCAAGAGCAATACATTATAGCCAGCCGCAGATGCACTTTGAGCAATACCAGCCCCATTGATACCGCCACCAATAATAACGAGATCAAATGTGTCCATTCAAATACCTGATGCAAGCTGTCGTACTTCCAAAGATAGCACAATCAGTTGAATCTGTTGATAAAACTAAAACCTACTTTATTTAGCACAAGTCTTACTTCTGCTCAACCTGAGCCAAACTCACATAAGCCTGATCACACAAACGCTTCAATTCGGCAAAAACGTCAGGCTTGATGCTGAGTTTACAGCGCATTTGTTCAGGAATTGTCGCTGCGCGTTGTTTGAGCTCCCGGCCTTCCTTTGAAGTGTGCAGTACCCTCGCTCTTTCATCAGTTTCACTGCGCCCCCTGCTTATCAAGCCCTTAGTTTCCAAGCGTTTCAGTAATGGGGTTAAGGTCCCAGAATCAAGATGAAGTTTATCGCCTAAAGTTTTGACACTGAGCCCTTCATTTTCCCACAAAACTAACATGGCCAAATACTGAGGATAGGTCAGATTAAGTTCATTAAGCAGAGGGCGATACGCTCTCACCATTGCGTTAGTGGCGCTGTATAGGGAAAAACAAACTTGATTGTCCAGTGCTAACGGGTTGCTCTCTTGATCTCTTGACATAATCTTAGCGTGATATTCTATTTAGTTGTGCACAATATACTTATTGTGCACAACTAAATCCTCACTTTCAAATAAGAATTTGTGTTTACTCTTAGAATAATTAAGGAGCCGATTAGAATCCCCTTCCTTTTGCCAAAATAATTAACGGGCAATTAGCTTACAGATTGATTTTATTCTGCCATTGCCTTAAATTAATAGCGCAACAAACCAGTAAAGATAAGATAACACCAACAAATCACCAATTAGGCACGTTTTACTTCAAAAGGAGCCAGCAATGAGAGTGATATTAACTATTATATCGATATTTGCAGTAGGTGGCGCAGCTGCACAGTGTGACCAGAGTATCCATATGTTTGATATTCCCTATGCAAAAAACAGCTCCTATTTCCCCAGTTCCTATTCCACCCAATTGGACGCTATTGGTAGAGAGCATAAGGAGCAGTCCGGGTATCTGTTATTAGAATTTCAGGTACAAAAAGAGCAAGTCAGTGATGAGTTGAGAACCTACAATCTGTGGCTAGCTCAACGCAGAATAGATAGGGTAAAAACCTACCTCTCCGATTCAAACTTTGTCGCTCCGGTTGTGACACGGATCTTAACTGCTGGCTTAACAAAACGACGAGATATGAGCGTGAGTTGGTGTCCTCTTTCTGCATCCCCAGAGACAACATCAGTGAGACTTGCCGAAAGCCAAGAGCTCTCTCTAGACGGAAAAACTAAGCTGTAGAAGAAAGCAAAGTTTATTTTAGCAAACTAGCTCCTGCCTGAATTTATATACCCAAACAACTTGGATATAGTATGTCTCAGTTCCCAATTCCCGATGATTCGAGATTCCGGTTGCAATTATTGAACGTTTATTTAGCTAACCTGATAAATAAACGTAAAGTAATTCAAGATAAGTATCTCAATATTCTCTCAAAGAGAGCATCCCGGTGGAGGGAACATGGCTAGAATGATTCTGTTAATCATCGTTTTTTGCTTAGGTATATTTTCAACATCTTCGACGTTAGCCTCAGTTTCATCAGTATCTCCTCCGGACAGCACACAAAACTGGCATTATATGAATGAAAAGGGTGAGCTTAAGATAAAGCTCTATTTTTTCTGGTCCAAAACCTGTCCACACTGTGCTGAGGCTCATCCATTTATCGATGCATTACCAAAGCATTACCCTTGGATAGAGCTCTCTTCACATATGATCTCAACGCCGGGCTCTATGGACAGATGGCAGGAGATAGCTTTACAAACTGGCACCAAAGCTAGCTCCGTTCCCTATATGGCCATGTGTGATAAAGCGGTCATTGGCTACAGTAGCGAGGCGGTAACGGGCCAGTATTTAGTCGACAGTTTAAAACAGTGTTATCAAGCTCTGGGTGGTACATTGGATCCCAATGATAACTTTGCACCTAGCAGTTTAAATAACGAGCAATCACTCTTTGGCACCTGTGGAGATGATACAGATCAAGATAGTAATGCTGGAACTTGCGCTCTTAATACTGAATCTCAACAGCCTCATATCAGCTCTGTTCAACCGGTAGAGTTACCATTCATCGGTGTGGTTGCCCCAGAGCAACTCTCACTTCCTTTGCTCACAGTGGTGCTAGCAGGAGTCGATGCGTTTAATCCCTGCGCCTTCTTTGTGCTGCTATTTTTACTCTCCATTATGGTGAATGCGAAAAGCCGCGCGCGTATGCTGATTGTGGGTGGGATATTTGTGTTCTTCTCGGGTTTTATCTATTTCCTGTTTATGATCGCCTGGCTCAATATTTTCGAGTTATTGGGAGCTAGTAGTGATGGAGGCATGATTATTCTAGGGGCTGGTATTTTGGCTTTAGTGGCTGGCATTATAAATTTAAAAGATTACTTTTTCACTAAGGGAGAGGTCACACTCTCCATGTCGGCTGAAAACCGAACCGGACTGATAAAGCGTATGGGGAAGCTCACGAATGCCAGTAGTATGGCGACTATGATTGCGGGAACAGTTATCTTGTCTATCTTAGCCAACGCTTATGAACTGCTATGTACAGCAGGTTTTCCGATGATTTATACCAGTGTGTTAGCCATGCATGAACTCCCTGATTTTGAACGCTATATGTACCTTGTTTTTTATAATATTGTCTATGTGATCCCCCTAGCGATTATCGTTATCGCTTTTAGCGCAACACTAGGTAAACGCAAGCTAACAGAGAAAGAGGGACAAACCTTAAAGCTGATGTCCGGTATTATGATGGTGGGTTTGGGGGGTACATTAGCCGTTGATCCTACCGCTTTGCAAAATGTGACTCTCGCTATAGGTCTGATCTTAAGCTCAATAGTCCTTACCTTCATTATCACTCTCACTAGAAAGATCTTAAATCAATAGGTCACATTTCATGCAACACTTCGATACCATAAACTACGTTAATGGACTAAAGTTTATGGTATCTGAGTCGATAGAATCTTAATGATAGATAGTTGAATTAATCTAGTGTGAGGTCGAAATGTCAATCACAATCGGTAGCGCAAATTTAGAGCCCAACTTAAGTAACGGTAATATTGGCGTTAAAGTCGCTCAACTCGCCAAAGAACAACAAGAAGCTGAAGGAGAGATCGCACTGCAATTGATTCAAGCTACAGCGCCCACTGCTCCAGTCGGCAATTCGGGGCATAACGTCAATATCAAAGTTTAGCTGTTACTCAATTTCTCTTGATACCAATAGCAATCAGCCAGTCTTATGACTGGCTGATTAGTTTGTACTTAATAGAGCTAATTAAGCTGCTACTTGGGCTTGCTCCGGCGCACTATGTCTGATGAGGTAATCAAACGCTCCTAACGAAGCCGTTGCCCCACTGCCCATCGCAATTATAATCTGCTTGTACGCTGAGTTAGTCACATCCCCAGCAGCAAATATGCCCGCTAACGATGTTTCACCTTTACCATCAACGATGATTTCGCCTCTTGGAGTCAAATCAATCGTCCCTTTTAGCCACTCAGAATTAGGGATCAAACCTATCTGAACAAAAATACCTTCAAGCTTCACATGGTGTGACTCTCCAGTCGTTCTGTCAGTGTAATTTAGTCCATTAACTCGCTTTCCATCACCAACAACTTCTGTAGTCATGGCTTGGGTAATGATCTTAATATTGCCCATAGAAGCCGCTTTACGTTGCAAGACTTCATCTGCTCTTAATTGGCTATCAAATTCGAGTACGGTAACGTGTTCAACAATATTCGCCAAATCGATAGCCGCTTCGATACCTGAATTACCACCACCAATAACGGCAACACGTTTGCCCTTAAATAAAGGGCCATCACAATGTGGACAATAAGCCACACCTTTACCACGATACTCTTGCTCACCGGGTACCTTCATTTCACGCCATCTAGCACCCGTCGCTAACAATACTGTCTTACTTTTTAATACAGCCCCATTTTCCAATTCAAGTTCAAACAATTCACCAGATTTAAGGCTCAAAGCTCTTTGATTATCCATGATATCAACATCATATTCATGAACATGAGCTTCAAGGTTGGCCACTAACTTAGGACCTTCAGTGGCCTTAACTGAGATAAAGTTCTCAATACCTACAGTCTCGGCTACTTGACCACCAAATTTATCGGCAACAATACCGGTACGTAATCCTTTACGAGCAGCATAAATTGCCGCTGCAGCACCTGCTGGACCACCACCGACAACAAGCACATCAAATGGCTCTTTTTCAGCCAAAACTTCTGCTTGACGTGCCGTCGCTCCGGTGTCTATTTTATTGAGGATCTCGGTCAAACTAATACGGCCTTGAGCAAACACTTCACCATTAAGGTAAACCGAAGGAACTGCTAAGATGTCGCGCTCGAATACCTCGGTTTGAAACAGTGATCCATCGATCATTACATTGGTAATATTTGGATTGATAGCCGCCATCATGTTCAATGCCTGAACGACATCCGGGCAGTTTTGACAGCTAAGAGAAACGTAAGTCTCAAAATGGTATTCACCAGGTAATGCCTTGATCTGTGCAATGACCGCATCCTCTAACTTAAGTGGATGACCGCCAGTATGAAGCAGTGCTAAAACAAGTGATGTAAACTCATGCCCCATCGGCAAACCAGCAAAGGTGATGTCGGTTTGAGTTTCTGTATTAGTCACCTTCATCGAAGGCATACGCTTACCTTCAGTTTCGATAATGCTAACCAATGGTGACAAGCTTTCAATATCTTGCGCTAAAGCTCTAAGCTCTTGCGCTTTAGGACTAGTATCTGCAGACACGACAAGTTCAACTGGGCGCTTGAGGTTTTGCAGGTAGGTTTTCAGTTGAGTCATAAGATTCGTATCTAACATGATAACTCCTAAAAAATCGACACTACTATCTTTGAGTATCAATCGGAAAATTTGGGAAAAAATAAGCTCAGACTGACAGGGGGAGCTGAGCTTATTTGGGCATAGATAAAAGAGCACTGAAGTGTAAAGCTAATCTTTCACCTCAGTGGCTGGTAGTTTGGAGATGAAGCCGCTACCAGCAATAGGTTAAATTAGATTTTACCCACTAGGTCTAATGATGGTGCTAGTGTTTCTGCACCTGGCTGCCATGCTGCTGGACAAACTTCACCGTCGTGAGTTGCAACATACTGAGCAGCTTGAATCTTACGCACTAGCTCTGCAGCGCTACGACCGATACCCAAATCATGAACTTCACAGACCTTGATTTGGCCTTCTGGATTGATAACGAATGTGCCGCGAAGTGCTAAACCATCTGCTTCAATCATGACACCGAAGTTACGAGTGATAGCGCCTGTTGGGTCACCGATCATTGGGTACTGAATCTTGTTGATAGTATCCGAAGTATCGTGCCATGCTTTGTGAGTAAAGTGAGTATCGGTCGATACTGAGTAAACTTCAACGCCCATACCTTGTAGCTTCTCGTAATGGTCAGCCATGTCCCCTAATTCTGTTGGACATACAAACGTGAAATCAGCAGGGTAGAAGAAAACAACAGACCACTGGCCTAGTAGGTCTTGCTCAGAAACTGGTACAAACTCACCCTTGTGGAATGCAGTTGCAGAGAAAGGCTTGATTTCAGTATTGATGATAGATTGATTCATTTAAAGCTCCAAAAAGATTATTAATTCATTCGCCTGACTAAGGTGTAACGGTCAGTTTGTTTTCGATGTGAAGATAATAACCAGGAACTAAAATTAAGTATAACGGATAAAAACTGTTGTTCTAATCGATTTATCCGAACAACAGTTTCAAATAGAGATATTACAAGGTATAAGCAGGCTATACCCAGTAATCGAACCGAGTCAAAGAGCGGCTCAAGGTAAAATCTAATTGTAGTGATAACCCATGAGCCTTAGCTCTCATTCCGCTACCTGAGATATCTCTTTTAGATTTACTAGCAAATACAACCCAATTGCCACCGCCAGTCAAACATGCTCTAACTTCACAGAAGTAAGTTTGCAGCAATTGCAGTAACTCCCGGTTTTGGCTATGTTCTTTCCAGCAGTTTAGGACAAGAAAGCCATCGGTTTTAATCATTGCAGCGGCGTTTTTTATAAAGCCTTCTGACAACTGACTTTCATCAACCCCATCCGCACCGTATATGTCGGCAAAAATAACATCAGCTTTCTTGTGATCTGCTTGCGTCAAAAATTCAGCAGCATCTTGATGAATTAACGTCAGTTTTTTTCCAATAGGTAGTTGAAAAAAACGTTTTGCAATATCGATGACTTGAGACCTTAGCTCAACTGCGGTGACTTTAATGCCGGTATCGTAGTGACGCAGTGCATGTATAAGTCCACCGCCACCTAAGCCAAGAATGATCACCCGCTTAGGTTTGATAAACAGAAGTACCAGTAACATCGCTTGCACATAAGTATGTTGCGGCAGATGAGGCTCAGCCTTAAGTAACTTGCTCTGTTCATCATTATCACCAAAAGAGAGCACGCGCATATGTTTGTCATCTAGCACCAACAAAGGGCCATACTCATCTTCGCTCTGATATAGTATTTCAAGTTCTGTCATAGTGCAGCCATAGTTCTGTCACAGTTCTGTTATCGTTTTCTTGCCCCAAATTAGGCCGCGTAGTATGCGCCAAAAAACGATGAGAACCCACCCAAACATTTTGATTTTATGTCTATCAATCTAGATTATTACCGTTAGCGATTAAGATACGAGCGTTAAGAAGAAAACAGTCAACGATGAAGAAATAAGCCATTAACACCAATATAAGCGCAATCACATTCAGTACATAACATTCACCACAACTACTTTAGCAATCACCACCAATATTCAACCAAGATATGTGATGTAGGTCTCCAACAATAAAAATCTAATCATTACAATCTGCTCGCTTTCCCATCAACTAAGAAAATCATGAAAAAGACATTAATCTCTATCACACTTGCAGCTCTATTAACCACTCAACTCTCAGGATGTATGGGACAAATGGGATTAAGCGCGATGGTCACCAAAGGCAACTTAAGTGCTGTAGATAATCGTTATGGCCGTGCTGGCTTATTTATCCTGCTTAGCCCAGTTTATGGTTTAACCGCTACTGCCGATCTTTTCATATTCAATAGCGTTGAATTCTGGACTGGTACAAACCCAATCACCCAACGCTCCCCTGCCGTTGTTGATATGCCTGTTGAAGCGATCTTTAAGGTTAACTCTCACCTCAATAAAGAACTAACTAAAGCGCCACTACCTGAAATTAAACTGACCAACGCGACAATGGAAGCGACAGGAGATGACACCTTAGTCATGACGCTGAATTTCGATGATGGCAGCCAACAGCTAATGTCAGGAAAGAAGAGTGGAGAACAGGTTGATTTTTACCTTGATAATGAATTCATCGCTCGAGTGAGTGTGCAAGACCTTGCTAACTACAGCAATCAAGGCTAAGCATTAGTCGCAGTAAGAGTCATCGTCCAAATAATGACTCTTACACTTTAAACGGCTTCATCTAACATTAACCTAATAGCCGATGAAAAAAGGCCACCGCTTGAAGGTACATCAGAATAGCTAAGGCGGGATCGTATCGACTCTCACTATCGCGCATAAAAGCATGCTGTGCATTAACTTCTAACCAGGTAAACGTTCGACCAGTATTATCTAACTGAGCATATATTCGTTTACGTCCCTCACTGGAAACATGCGGGTCTTGCTTGCCCCACACCATCACTAGCTCACCCTGAATATCCTCAGTTCTGGATAAAGAATCATTGCCTTCACCACTAGGTAGGGTACTCGAGTGAATGTCAGTCGCATATAAACAAAAAGCGGCCGAGATATCAGGATTTATTGCAGCGCGGTAAGCTAAATGTCCGCCGATACAGACTCCCATACTGCCAAGCTGACTAGTACAAAAAGGCTGACTTCTAGCAAATTGAACTAATGCTTCGGTATCTGAATCATGACTTTCTAATGGTTTAGCAAACTTATCTTCATTGCCTTTATCTTTACCTGCATCATCATAAGCAAGCACTGTTCCAATGGGATTAAGCTCGTGAAACACTTCAGGAACAAGTACCACAAAACCATGTCCGGCCATGATAGTAGCCGCTCTTGCAATGGGATCTGTCTGTTGAAAAATCTCAGAATAAAACAAAATAGTAGGAAACTGTCCCTCTTCATTGGGACGATAAAGATAGGTTCGCATCAACCCAGTAGCAGTGGGAATATCGTGAACTTCTTGGGTGACCATCATAATATAAAAACTCTGGCTGATATCGGATACCCAATCTATCAGCCAAGGTTTAACTTGTCAGTTATTATACTGTGATAATTCAAATTCTATCATACTAACTCGTCATAATGATGTATCAAGAGTACGTATGATCACGAGTGTAATTCATTGGAGCAAACTTCCCCTGAAAGTAGCTGCTTCACATTGGTTAAACTTGTATGTGCAATTGCGCCCAAAGCTTCGACAGTTAAAAAGGCCTGATGGCCAGTAAAGATCACATTATGACAGGCTGATAAGCGCCTAAATACATCATCTTGAATGATCTCATTAGACTTATCTTCAAAGAACAGAGATTTCTCATTCTCATAGACATCTAAACCCAGTGAACCTATCAGTCCTTGTTTTAATGCTTCCATCGCATCCAATGCATTAAGTAACCCACCTCGACTGGTGTTGATCACCATCACTCCTGGCTTCATCTTATCAAAGCTTTCGCTGCAAAGCAGATGATGATTATCAGGTGTTAGAGGACAGTGTAATGTGATGATATCGCAATGAGGATAAAGTTCATCAAGGGAGACATACTCAACAGCTAGTTTTATAACTTCCGAATTAGGATATGGATCATAAGCTAAGACCTTACAGCCAAAACCTAAGAGTATTCTGATAGTCGCTAAGCCAATTTTTCCCGTACCGATGACACCCACTGTACGATTATGCATGTTAAATCCAACTAAACCCTCAAGTGAGAAATTAGCATCGCGAGTTCTCTGGTAAGCTTTATGCACTTTTCTATTCAAAGTTAGCATTAAGGCTATAGTATGCTCGGCAACAGACTCCGGCGAATAGGCAGGAACATTGACCACCCGCAAACCTAAACGCTTAGCAGCAACAAGATCTACATTATTAAAACCAGCACATCGCATGGCAATAACCTTAGTACCGTTCTTAGCAAGCTCAACTAAGACCTCTTCACATAAAGAGTCATTTACAAATGCACAGATAGCCTCAAATCCATGAGCTAGCTTTACAGATTGCATGCATAAACGATGATCAAAATATTCGATTTCCGCACCGAAAGCCTGATTAGTACGATCAAAATGCTCAATATCATAGTGCTTAGCACTGAAGAATCCAATTCTCATTTTTACCCCCTAAATCCATTCTATTGGCTAAGAGTTTAACCGAAATCAGGCTTAAATTCATCCGTCAGAAATACAGGGCTTCACAGCATACAAAATCCTGATAAGCTTACGGCAACTCAAATAACTTTTGCATCATCATGGCTAAATCTAAACTCACAGAAAAGCAGTTCTGGTTACAAAGACTAAGCAAAACGAGCCTAAGAGCCATACATATTCTCGGGATCACAGGTGCTGGCGGCGGAATACTTTTAGGCGTCCCACAAGATAAGTGGATCTACTATTGGTGTATGGCCATGGCTTCAGGTTCCCTAATGATGATATGGGAGATCGTCAGAGACTGGCGTTGGTTGATTCAGCTGAAGGGAGTACTAACACTCGCAAAACTTGGTTTGTTGCTACTCTTCATTCCCCTTGCTCAGTATAAACCTGAACTCTTGATCATCGTACTGTTACTCTCAGTTATGGTATCTCATGGTCCGGCAGGATTACGTCATTTTTCAATTATTCATGGACGAAGAATCGATGGAAGAAAAGAAGTTAAAGGTTAAAGCATCTAGCTTAGTTACCGAATTCGAAGAATTTAAACAAGAAGCTGGACACAAAAAAGTACTCGACTTGGCCTGTGGTAACGGCAGAAATGGTCTTTGGTTTGCTAAGCGTGGCCATCAAGTGACTTTTATAGACAGATCATTCGCGGAGCTCATTGAACAGCCTGCAACTCAGCAATTTCTGCAATGGGACTTAGAAGACACATCAGCACCAGAGCTTCCCGTTGCAGAGTATGACCTCATTCTCGTCTTTAACTACCTGCATAGGCCTCTTTTCTCACAAATTAGATCAGCCGTAAAACCCGGAGGTCTAATTATCTATGAAACTTTCATCGATAAACAAGCTGAAATCGGCCGCCCAAAGAACCCTAAGTTTCTGCTTAAACAAGGTGAACTTAAGTTTGAATTTGATAATTGGACCTGCTTACATTACTTTGAAGGGGAGGTGTTTAATAATACTCACATGAGTAAAAAAGCTCAATTGATTGCACGCAAACCCAGCTAGAACGTCAAAATAATTATCATTTATCGAGTAAAATAAGGACGCTCATGTTTCCCTACCCAGAACAGTATCGACAAGCTACACCACCTATTCTTACAACCTTTATGGTGTTCTGGTCTCTCCTTAGCCGGTTACTCTTAGGTGACAATAGTTCAATCGCCTTCTACCTGCTGCTAGCCCTATTTCCCTTAATAATATTGCTGCACGGTCAACTAATCTGGCAAGCCAAGGGGATGGAGAGGTTAGATCAAGGTGTGTATGCTTTTATCCATATCGCCTTATCATTCGTCGTTTGGACATTTTCTTTAATGCACGTCAACGGCAATGGATTCTCATAAGTCTCTGATGAGATAGCAACTCATCTAAAATTTAGATTATTTACGCGCAAAAAAAAAGGAGTGCTCAATTGAAGCACCCCTATGTCTAAAGGGAGATGACTATAATCTAACAACTTACTTCCCATGATGAAAAACTTGACTTAAGCCGCAGTGAGAAACTTAGTCAGTTCAACCTCATAAAAGTAAAGTCAACAAAATTAAACGCTAGCAAAACATCTATAATGGACAAAATTTCACTTCAATTTTCAGTAAAAAATAGGGAGACAGGTTAATCAGTGTTCTGATTAAGGTGATCACAATTAATAAACCACTTAGCTACTACAGAAACAAACCCATACTCAAAACTGTCACGCTAATACCTATAGTTTGTAGGCAATAAAGACCTAACTCAGATCTAAGTTGTCAAACCTAACTATATGTACTATCCAGTTATCTCAATTGTGGACCAGACAATGAAATATACGACACTTCTAAATATTGATTATTTCCTTTTATTGTAGAAAACCAGTGATGAAACCCAGGGTAAAGTTAGATTAAAAGTCGACCTAATCATTGAACTTACCGAGTTAACCTGTCTGACTACAAAACTACAACTGGAAGAGTAATGAGTCATAACAAAAAAATGATTAAAAAGTGATTATAAGTAAAATCAAAGGATTATATCGGCATTCTATTTGATGATTTGATATACATTGAAAATAACGGATCCAAATACAAGATGGTGTTAAGTAAACAAAGAACCCATTTAAGAAAAATGGCCTACTTAAAAGTTTAACGATAACGCTTTGGGGCTGGAGGGTGAACTAATGATATAGTTTGATAACTCTACGAAACTTGTAAATAAATTATTATCAATAAGGAAAATAAAGAAGAAGTGCAACCTCAAACTAAGCTTAAATGTAAATAAGCAAATGTTATCAGCCACACCAAATAAAAGAGAAATGAAAATTTCTTTGAAATAAATTCTGACTATTAAACTAGCGGTTCAATAATGAGTATGTTCTCCACTGAACACTACTCATAAAAACTTTATTAGTTTACTTCTAACCAAGATCCTGGGCACGGTCTCATTGGACAGCCAGCTGTTGGTATAATGACCACTTCATCCTCTGCTTTATCATATTCATTCTGACCAATATTTTGCTGTTCAAAGCCAAGTTGGTATTTGTTTTCAACCACCACGTCATCATTTACTACAGCTACAGTCATCCCTGAAACGCATACAGCACTTAGTACTACAGCCTTAAAAAACATATTCATTGTTGAAATCTTCATGTTTAGTCCTCAAAATATCTAATTATCTAAATGCAAATAATTTTCTAGCCAATAAAATTATTCAACCAACTATACAACTTACAATTTCATACGGCCAAAAACATAATAAAAAGATTATGAAAAAATAACACTTAATAAAATCAACTATTTAAGTGATTACCCAAGGAGTATGCACAAGCATGCTACCTATAGTTTAACTTCACAATATTGGTATAACTTTCGTGGAAACTCCCTAAGTATATTACTCCTTCTCTATCGACAGCTATTGCTTGTGCAATTGCTATCGCCTGCGATCCGTTGCCAGAATTCATAATAATTCGCTCTCCCGTTTTAAGGTTAATGCGATCGATATCTATATGCCCTTCTCGGTAAGTTAAGTTGTAAACATATTGATCAACTATGGTCCACGACATATCAAGCATAACGGTAAACTCTTCATGAATTAGTTTCACTTCATCATTATCTAAGGTCCATAGGCCATCCTTTGCTCTTTGAGTAAAAAATAGCTGTCCAGTACTAGAAAACTGACCAAATTCAACTCCTTCAGCTAAAGTATTTGATATATCCCCAGACTTGATATCTACTAACCTAAGTGATGGCCTACCCAAAATATCAAATGAAGCCATAATAGTTTGATTATCAGGACCCCAAGCAACGCCATACAACTCATGTTGACCCTGGATATCAATATACTGAGTTGTATGACTATTTAAATCATAGATAAAAGGTTGATGATTGTTGCGACCCAATATCTGAGTTCCATCAACCGAAAATTTAATATGTCTAATAAAACTTATATCTTTAAATTGAGTTAACTGAGATTCGGTACCACCTTTTGATTTTAACCAAATTTGCGGCTCTCCTGTACGAGTGGATACAAAAGCCAGATGTTTCCCGTCTAAACTGATAGTTGGACGAGAGTCATCCCCATTCGAAGCTATAAAGCGAGACCAATCATGCTGTATTTTATCATCCGTTGATGCACTTCCTGATTTCAACGAAGAGGGTAATCGCCAAATTTCTCCATCGTACAATTGCCCTAATACAGCAACAACATCTCCTTTCTGGTTAGAAACAGGTGAAAAAACAGGCTGTAATATATTAGTTAGTTGGGAGTGTGTTTTTGACTCTATGATATAGCGCATCAAATTCAACCCTTCCCCGCGATAGATCAAAGACTCACTATCATGGCTCCAAGCTACTGTATGCAGAGCAAGATCGAGCATAAATAGTTTTTGCCAGTTCCCAGTGTCCAAAGACAGCAACATCACCTGTACCTGATACCAGCGAACATTTCTAACTACCGCCAAATAACGACCATTTGGTGAGAGACTGAGAGAGTAATCGCCACCACCAATGGAGTATGGTTGACTCAACTGCTTTTTATTAGCCCCAGTAATATCGATAGAAAACAACATTTTTTCACTAAGAAAGTTTTTTCCATGATCTTCATCAGAATAGAAAATGCTCTTGCCTGAAGGGTGCCAGACTATACTAGTACTCTGGATGATACTTTTACAGTCGGTGATCTTACTTACTTCTCCAAATTGTCCATCACGTACCTCCACCATATTAATTTGACAGCCACCGATGAGATTAAAGGAAAGATAAGCAATTTTACTGCCATCAGGGCTAAAAGCTGGATAACCCTGACTATCAAACGAATCTTCAAGAAAGTGAGTTTTACGATTATCTAATGTCATCAAACCTATACGCCAGCTTTTCTCACCTAAGTCTCGTTTCGCATAGGTCAAATATTTGCCATCAGCCGAGAGCATAGGCGATAGCTCTTGCCCATCGAGATAAGTAAGACGTTTTAGCTCTGTCTTAACATGTTGCGTATTATCGATAGTGGTATGATGAGTAATTTGGTAAACGGAGAAGATAAGCAGCGACAAAAGTCCGGTTAATAACAATGCTGTTTTCCCAGCATGATGATACAAGGTGGCAAACAAGCTACGTTTAAAGACTTGTCTCTTACTCTCTACATTATCAAGTTCAGTACCGGCAATCACTTCAGTAGCAAACTTCTCATGCTTGGTGATCTCTTTGAGTAAAGTAATAGGGGCAATTAATACATAACCCACTTTAGGTAAGGTTTTGATAAAATGTGGCGATTTTGCATTATCGCCAAGTTGATTTCTTAATATGCCTATAATGCGATTGATAGCGTTATCTGACACTTCCCCACCAGACCAGACCTCATCCAGCAACATATCCCGACTCACAGGTTCCCCAGCATGGTTTATCAGGCATAGCAGTACCTGCATCGCCCTTAACTCCACTTTGAGCAAGTTATCTCCGCTTAAAATGGTGCATTGCGCCGGATCGACAACCTTATCAGCCAATCGATATCGAGTTCGATTTAACATTAATGGCTCGCTTATTAGCTTAAAAGAATAAATAACAACATAAGAGTCCAAAGAGTACAGACAAGAACATCAAATTAGAGCAAGACAAGCAAATGAAATCAACACCATTAACAGATAATTCACTTATTAACATTGAGAGAGTATGTAACAGTATCTTTTTTTACTTGCTTCACCTCCTCACCTGCGGGTATCTTTGCTGCGCACTTTTACTAAGGTTCTTTTAATGTCTGACTTTATCTACTCGCCGCCCACAACACCTTGGCTTGACATCCTTTACCAAGACAAAGATATTTTAGTTGTCAATAAGCCTTCAGGTTTACTCTCTGTCCCGGGACGAGATCCAGCTCATAGAGATAGCATTTATGCCCGTGTTCTCGCTGAATATCCAAATGCACAAGTTGTTCATAGGCTCGACATGTCCACATCCGGCGTCATAGTGCTCGCATTAAGACGAAATGCAGAAAAAGAGCTTAAGAGACAATTTAGGGATAGAGAGACCAAAAAAACTTATTACGCGAGAGTCGCTGGTCATATAAAAGAGGGGACTGGCACCATTGAGCTTCCACTTATATGTGACTGGCCAAACCGCCCAAAACAGAAGGTTGACCATAAATCAGGAAAACCATCATTAACACACTATAAGGTTATCAGTAGAGCAAAACGTTCAACCTTGGTAAGGCTGACGCCAATCACAGGACGTTCTCATCAGTTAAGAGTACATATGCTTGCCATAGGTCATCCAATATTAGGTGATAACTTCTATGCTGACCCATTAGCAAAAAGATTAGCCTCTCGATTGTTATTGCATGCCCATGAGTTAACCATAAAACAACCATACTCGGGAAAGGAGTTGTCCTTCCGTTGTAATGTCCCCTTTATGGAGCCAGAGGGACAACAATAATACGGTATACCCAAACTACCTGAGAGTATTAACGTCCTACAGCAATAACCACTACTTCATAATACAACAAGGTATTTATTATCAAATGATGAATTTCAATAGCCTTTTCTTATAAAAAGACGTAAATTAGCCACTAATCATCATATAAATAAGCTAACCACCATGGATACTTCATTCCAAAGAGATCAACTTGATAATCAGATATTATCAGCACTGATGGCGGAGGCACGTACTCCTTTTGCCGAGTTGGCTAAACGTTTCAGTGTCAGTGCCGGTACCATCCATGTTCGTGTTGAAAAAATGAAACAGGCTGGCATTATCACTGGAGCACAAATTACCGTAGACCCTAAGGCCCTTGGCTATGATGTATGCTGCTTTATCGGCATAAATTTGAAGAGTGCCGGCGATTATCCAGCTGCGATATCTAAACTAAATGCGTTAGAGGAAGTCGTTGAAGCATATTATACAACGGGCAACTACAGCGTTTTTGTAAAGGTTATGTGCCAATCCATTGATGGATTGCAGCATGTGCTGATCAACCGTATTCAATCAATCGATGAAATTCAGTCAACAGAAACATTAATAAGCCTGCAGAACCCTATTGTTAGGGCTGTGAAGCCTTAATAGCCATTGAGGCAGATGAAAAACATACACTCTCTTGCTACTTTAATTTACCAGCAAAAAAAGGCTAACTCTCGTTAGCAATTCCGGTAAGTTAAGCTTACTGGCATTTTTTATTTCTGGCGTATCTCTGAGGTCTGCGCTTGACCATTCTAGGAAAAGACCGTATTCGTCGAGGCGCTAAAATCAGACTCTCAGCCATGTCGTAGAAGTACTTAAGCTGTCCAGGAATGGCACCTGGTGTGGAGTAGGGTAAGCCTACTAGCAGCCTAAAAATATGAGCTAAAGAACCATTAAAACTCAACTGATAAGGGAGGTAATCCCCTTTAAGTTGATGGCACATTTTCACCATTTGATAGCGTACTAAATTGTAATTGTAGGTGAGTAAGATCCCCCACAACTCCTGCTTAACGAGCTCTGGTAGTCGACTTCTCAACGTTAATCGATTGCCTAGCATGTATTGCTTCTGCTCGCGATAACCCAATTCTATTTCCCATCTATGTGCATATAGGTCAGCGATGTCTGTAACGGAATAGCGCATCGGATCTGTCATTGAGGTCAAAACCGAGTATTCTTTGCCATTAATCTTTCGACTTATTAACCGCACTTCCAGCTCATTTGGCAACTCAGCCCAGCGTTTTCGGGCATGTGGATTACTTTTTAACTGGACGATCTTATCGTTGTGTCCCAAGCTGCGGATCACCTCATATTGGACATTTTTCTTCAAGGGGATCAGCCAGTGTCGTTCAATACCAGTGGTTTGCCATTGATACAGCAGTCCAAGTGAAGAATACCATTCCATCTTAACAATTAGTCATTCTTGCCCAGTCTCTTTGACACAATGACATAACCCTTTTAGTGTCGCTGATAAAGTCATTCCAAGCAGTTGAACACTCATCCACTATATTCTCATAACCTTTGAAACTGCGATTAGCTAGATGATGCTGTCGTAACCAACTCCAGACTTGTTCTATGGGATTTAGCTCTGGCGAATATGGAGGTAATTTGATGATACTAAGATTGTTAAATTCATCCGCAATATCATCGGTATGCCAACCAGCACCATCCATCACTACAACAGCGTGTCGACCAGACTTTGTTCTTTGGGATATCAGCGAGAGATGTTGGCGCATAATATCCTTACTGAGGTATGGCGTAATTAGCGCTTCAGTTTCTCCTGTTTGTGGACAAACAGCCCCAAAGAAATGAACATATTCAAATTGTTGCTGACGCACAGCTCTTGGACGCGTCCCTTTTCTCGCCCATAAGCGTGTCGTGGTATTTTGTTGGCCAAATCTCGCTTCATCTTGGAACCAGATATCGACCTGCTCAAGTGCCACACTACCTGGGATGTTAAGGATCGTTTCCAGTTGGAACTTTTTTAAAAGCCGTTTGGGCTTCAGGTGATTGTTTGGGGTGCTTGGAACGGCTGGTTATCCAGCTAAAGCTCAGCTGAGTCAATAGTTTATAAATAGCATTAGGGTGATAATCAACATCAAAATGGTGCTGAATATATTTTCGGATGTCATCACCTGTCAGTCTGCCACCAGAGGTTTCAGACAACTTGCTTCTATATGGGTGCTAAGCTGTTGTTTTTGCTGTTTAGTAAGGTAGCTATCTCTTCCTTTATTCTTTTTAGCATCCAATCCTTTGAGGCCATGAGTAAGATATTTTGCTACCCATGTATTCGCACTGCCACGGGCGACTTTAAGTCTATTGGTGACTTCTGTTCGGCTGTGCCCTTCTAGAAATAATGACACTGCCAATAATCGGATCCGTTTGCGAGGGTCCTTTTCTGCTCTAGATAGGGCTAAGATCTCTTCTGAGGTGTAGTTTTTCAAAAAGGAATACGGGTGATTTATGGTGTTCCTATTAGATCACAACTCTTTACTGATTGGTATAAAAGCCTCGATCGAACAGTGTCAGACTATGGTCTGGAGTCGAATCGATAAGTTTCTCAGCCAAAATCATCTCGTTAACAGCATAATCATCAAAAGCACTGGCGGTAATAAGCTGGCTACTCAATTCCATTTGGCAGACCATACGGACTTGAGGATATTGAGTGTTTTTAGGCGTAGTGAATACCTCTGCATTATCAGGTGTATCTTCCGTTCGCCACACTACACCATCGACTCCTAGTAACATCAGTCCATTCCAAGCTGGATGTAGAGCTTCACGATTCCAATGAGCTTGAGTACACTCAAACAGCGCTTTCATTGCTTGCTTCACCTAGATCTTTTCGTCGTTGAGTTAAGGCGCTAGGAGCGACAAATGGCTTGCCCTCTCTATCGACGACATCGAGCATATTAACAATGTGAGCCATGGGATTATTGTTATAAATAGCCATCCCGATGACAAGGCAACTCATTGATTCTAATGTTAATTTACGTTTTACAAGCGTTACCGTTTCAGTCAATGCATACGCTTCCTCTATCTATTCTAGAGGGAGTAAGTCAGCGAGGGTTTCAACGTGATGAGGTTTGAGTTGGTTGATGATGTCAAAAGCTTGAGAAACATGCATAAAAAAATCCGAGACCTAGAGATAGGACTCAGATTCTGAAGCATCTAGAAGATCAGTCAACCGATCGATAAATCACTAAATGATCGGCATTGAACTCTCGTTAGCCTTTTTTTTAGTCAAACAAATTAACCTTGAAATTTACGTCTAATCCAAACAAGTGGAAGTAGCAAGGTTGCAATCCAACCCATAGAGCCACCTTCATCAAAGTTCAAGGTGTCAGTAACAGTAACTGATGTCATTTTCGTATTTGAATTCCCATTTCCATCAGAAACGGTTAGTTCAAATGACAATACAGTTCCTTGACTATCAACCTCTGGAGCATCGAAAGTAACACTTTTGCCCGTTGATCCTAGTGCTACGAGTACGCCACCCGTTTGTTTCCACGCATAAGTTAGTGCATCATCGTTGCCATCATAAGAAGCACTCCCATCAAGAGTAATGCTTGCTGTATCAGTAACGCTCGAAGGCGCATCAATCATAGCAACTGGCACCATTTCCATTACACCAAACTTAATAGTCTCTTCAACAAGATCAGAACCTAGTTCATTGGTTAGTTTCAACGCGAACGCATCACCTGCTTTTGTTGGTATTAAGTCAAAACCAGCAGATAAACTCTCACCTGAAGCTGCAGATTGAGTCACACTCCAAGTAATCGTATTTCCTTCTTGAGTTCCCTCATCAGAAATATTTTCCACCTTATGACCCGCGGACATTTGGGCTGTAAACGTATATACCTTATCTTCATCTGAGAAGTTAGGCTCAACATCAAAGCTCACTCTGCTCGCCTTACCTGCAGCCATAGCATCTGATAAGTTGGTTATATGACTAACATCATCTTTACGAACAAGGCTATATGGTACTTGTATCATGGCGCTCTTATCGCCAGACTCAAGAATCAAAATACCTGAAGAGTTCTTATCAGTATCCCAATCAAAAGTAAGACTAAACTCACCTTCATCTTCTGCTACTGTTACCGATACATCACTACTTAACGATGCTTCATCTGCTACAACAGAGGTTACAGTCACAGTCACGTCATCCGAACCACCAGGAGTTGAGGCTTTATAACCATCAACGACTACATAGTAAGTACCAGCGGGCAGATCGGTAAATGAGACAGATTCATCCGAATCCGCTCCAGCGCTACTTCCTATTTTAGCAAAAGAGCCGTTGAAAATACGAAGATCCACATCCGGAGCAGTTTCTGAAGAAGTAGAAAATATGACATTTGGTACTAATTCTGCAAATTCAACTTCGACTATTACAAAATCATCTTCAGGTACCGTTACAATTGTTGGTTCAACAAGATCCGATGTTTTATCATAAACTCCGGCTGTCATCGCAGATAGATCACTTGCGACAAAGCCAGTGTAAGTCATACTGCCTTCTGTACGACCTGCTGTAATTGACAAACTATCAGGAAGGTTATGTCCATTAGATTTAACCGCTACAGGTAACTTAGCTTCAGGCATCCCATCACTAACAAGTTTGATATTGGCAAAATTCCAGCCAGCACTAGCTGAAGTTGTATCAGCAGTTATGGTTAACTCTTGGGTTGCACCGACTTCAAGTTCGAAACTAGCGGGAGAAACACTTAATACCAAACCATCGGCCACACCTAAAGTGCTAGCGTTCCATGTGCCAGCTTTAGTTGCTTTCACAGTACGAGTCCAAGTACAAGTGTTGACACATTTAGCATTCGCCATCGTCGGTAAATTAATCTCTGATGGCTGTCCATTTAACCCTGGATCTGCTTTCACATAATTAACATAGGTCTCATCCATGACTAAGCCAGACTTCGCTGCGGCTTCTATATCAGCAAAACCAGCTCCCATATCAAAGAAATCAGATGGCGTCTCACCATCGTCTTTGAATGTAGTTTGGTTAGCGGTCATCATTAAGGCAGATTGTACTTCAGCAGGAGTCCACGTAGGGTGAATACTGGCAAGCAATGTTAATGAGCCAGCAATGTGCGGGCTTGCCATAGAAGTGCCACTTAAGAAACCATAATCATTCGGATCTGGAAACTGTTTAAAGGCATCAGACTGATCATCAGCATAAGCGGCAAAAATGCTCACACCTGGAGCTGCAATTGATGGAGCGATTACATCCGGAACTGATTTATTCGGACCTCGAGAAGTAAACTCTGCCGCAATACGTGCAAATTCATCATCATGTTCAATTTCAGTGCCCGTGATACTTGCCATATGTTCTGCACCGCTTGCCAACCATGCTCGCAGCACATCACCGTTATCAGCATCAATGTGAATAGCAGGTAAAACATGAGCATCGGCAACAACGCTTGTAGCCTCATCCTCACCATGTATGTTTGCTAGCACAAGTGCTGACGCGCCACCCGCTTTTACATTACGCCCTTTATCAACACGAGCAATAGCACCACGATCACAAACTACAATCGTGTCTGCTGCGAATGTATTTTCAGGAAACGGCTCCAAACACTGGGCTGAGTCACTATCAGGGTCATTACTATTTTCAAAGTTACCTGCATAAACAATAGAACCGGAAAATGCACCTGTCATCGCCTTACCCGTTAAATCTTTAGGAGCTTCTGTATCACCACCAGTAAAGCTGCCAACGGTTTTCTCAGTGAAATCTCTATCATGAGTATAAGCAGCAACAGTAGTTAACCAAGGTGCATCTCCAGGAGAGCCAACAGTTTCAGGTCCAGGACCTGAGTTACCCGCAGAAGTCGCAACATGAATACCCGCTTTACGGGCAGATAAAAAGGCTAACGCATCGGCATCATTCCATGGATTACTTGAACCGCCACCAATGGAATAGTTGAGTGCATCAACACCATTTTCAATTGCATGTTCTACTGCTAGAACGGTTAGTGAAGGCAAGCAACCTGCAAATCCAACATCATCATCTTCACCTGGAAGACATACCTGGTAAGAAACAATGTTCGCATGTGGCGCAACACCTGACATAGACTCAAATACGACACCCGTTTCTCCGCCATCCACATCAGGGACATTAGTATTTAAAAGAACATTACCCGCAGTTGTACCTGATGTATGAGAACCATGGCCATTATGATCTTCACCATTCGCAGGAACATCTAGATCATAATCTAGATAGCCATCAGTTACAGCAGGCCAACTATGTACACCAATTAATTTATCATTACAAAGCTCAGGAAAGTCACCAGCACAATCACCGGAATAAGTACCTTGTCCCCATGGGTTAGTGTGATCATAATCATCACCGCCAACATCAGCAAAAGAAGGGTGGTCAGTGTTGATACCAGTATCAATGATACCAACTATCATCCCTTCACCTTTACTTGCCGTCCCAGTCGCTTCACCACTCCATACAGCTGGACCTTTGATAATCGCAGGTCCCGCATCTGTCATCGTTTTACGTAAAATTTCTCTTTGAATATTTGCAATCCCTGAAACTTTAGCCAACTTAGCAGCTTGATCTTGCGTCATTTCAACAACCATACCGTTATAAGCTAATGTTGTTCTCTGTTTTATATTCAACTCACCCAGTAAAGATGTAGCCTTAGATATTACGCTGTCTTGGCGTGAGTTTAGAAACGAACGGTATGACTTTACATTCTTACTATTTACATCCAGCTTTCTGCTTTTACCTTTAACGGCGTCAGAAGATGTTGCCTCATAACCTTCAATCCCACCTTGATAAAGGGCAACTGGGTTTTCAATAAGACGAACAAAATATCTATAAGTTCCTGAGCTAAGATTCACTTCCGGCGTAAACACTGCATGACTACGAATAACTTGGGTGTTAGTCACTGGCTTAGAATCAACAACTGATATTTGTGCCCTAACGTCAGCTGATTTGGAGGCTACAACTTTAACGTGGTTATCTGAATATCCTACAGCATTCACAGACATGGAGAGTAACGCAGTAGATACTGCAATTGCGATTTGAGTTTTCACTTGTCAATTCCTTAACACTTTATAGTGTTTTTGTTATATTCCATATTTACTACTCAGCTCTCTTCTTACTCAGATAGAGATACTAAATTAAAGGAAAATCATTAGCAGATTTAACTAAAGACCTTACCTTTTAACACAACAACAACAACGCGGCAAACATAAATGCATAATCACACTTCAGATTGAGTAACAACAAAAAGATGCGTATAAACATAATGCTCCCATTACTTGAGTGCATGAATCATGAGTATTTGGTATAAATCTGATAAGTGCTCGTGATGACCCAGCCACAATTGCTAAACTGAGCTCTTTGAAAAAAAATCTAGAGGCATACTACACGGCAGGAAACAACAGCATTCTGTAAAGATTATGTGCCAGTCCATCGACAGATTACATCGATAGACAGCTAAATCGTATCCAGCCAATCCACGAACCTAATCATTAATTAAGCCTGAAAAAACCTATTGTTAGGACAGTTAAACCATCGCATCACATGGCACACGCCTCCTCACCTTGCGGAACCCCCTTAAAAACAACCGAGAGACAACATTTAGCTCTATAAAAATTAACAAAGAAAGCTATTCATGTTACAAAACTTCCTTAACCTCTCAAAAAAAGAGAGGAGATAATAATAATTCAATAATAAATTGCCTTAATTAAAATTTGTCTAAGGCACTAATTGACAAGGAAGAACGTAGTGAAAACTAAACTATCAATAGCAATAACAGCTGCATTAGTATCTAGTTCAGCTTATTCAGCACCGCAACCTGTAGCCATCAGCCAGCTGCAATTAAATCCTCAATTACAGAATGTTTATTCCCTCAAAAAACCAGCAAGTATTACAGGAATGCGCGATCAATTTGATGCAACGTCTAAGCAGGAAACATTTCAATGGGCTAAAAAAGGACAACAAACTCCAGCATTATCCGCTTTAGAACATAAGTACAAAGCAACAACAGCTGCCGATTTTTACTTGAATAAAGTCACTGGTCTTTCAACCGTAAAAAAAGGTAATGTGCAAGCCGTATTATCAAGTGTTCATGACATTGGTCGTGGATCCATGGTGGCCAAATACACTCAAAGACTCAATGGTATTCAAGTCTTTAATCACGAAGTCAACATCATGATGGATCGTGAGTTTAATATGGTTGCCGCTTCAGGTAAATTTGCAAATCATGTGTCATCTAAACACAATAGAATTGAAGGCTTACAAGCTGATTTTGGCGATTCGACTTCAGCCATTAATACAGCTTTCCATACAATGGGAGGCAGCCAAGTCTCTTTAGCCCAAAGCCCTAAAGATCCTAGCAATCAATTCCAATCTTATACTGCCTCAGTAACCGATGGTAATAAACAAATAGTAGGAGAACCTAGAAGTAAACAAGTTTACTTCATGAAGAAAGGTAGTTTAGTACCCGCATTTTACATAGAAATTCAAGTAGCTGAAACTAACAGTGTTGACTCAGAGTTTTATAGTTTTGTCATTAATGCTGAGACCAATAAAGTCTTATTTAAGCATAACCTGACATCTCAAGATGCTGACTTCAATTACAGAGTATACGCAGATGAGACAGGGGTACCTTGGGATAGTCCTCATGGAAATGTCATACCAGCAATGAGTGCAGATCAAACTGACTCTTCAGAATATTTAGATGCTCCTATGGTTATTATTTCTTCAGGTCCAATAAGCACAAAAGATGCTTGGTTGTCTGATGATGCAACAACAACATCAGGTAATAACGTTAATGCCTATGTTGATGCCATTGCACCAGATGGATTCACCAATGGCGATTTTACCGCTGAAGTGACAAGCTCTAACACTTTTGATTACAAGTATAATACTGCTGAAGTTGAAAGCTCTGTAAATAACAGAAAAGCAGCAACTGTTAACCTGTTCTATTTAAACAACTATCTACATGATACCTTCTATGACCACGGTTTCGATGAAGCAGCGGGTAATGCGCAGGCATTAAATTATGATCGAGGTGGAGTAGAGGGTGATGCTCTTCGTGCTGAAGTCCAAGATAACTCTGGCTTCAATAATGCAAATATGAGTACTCCAGCAGATGGGGCGTCTCCACGAATGCAGATGTATTTGTGGGATAGTAAAGATGCCATTATTGGTGAGCAATATGGTGTAACGGTCACATCTGACGATGCTATAGGGTTATTGCTTTCAACACAGCGTGCCAGTTTTGGTCAGGGACAGTTTGATATATCTGGTGATGTTGTCCGTATCACTGATGACACAGCGCCAACCTCTGATGGCTGTGAAGCTGCAGTAAATGGAGCCGAACTGGCTGGAAAAATAGCCATTATTGACCGTGGGGCTTGTAACTTTACTCAAAAAGCAAAGAATGCCCAAGATGCAGGAGCGATAGCGGTACTTATCGCAAATAATAGTGGAACTGACGAACCAGCTCCTATGGGCGGCTCCGATGATGACGTAAAAATCCCAAGCATGGGATTATCACTTAACGACGGTGCAAAAATATACGCTAAACTTGATGCTGCCGAAAACGTTACAATTTCAATGTTTAATCAAAAACCTTACAAAGCTAGTTCTTGGGATAATGCCATTGTGGCTCACGAGTGGGGACATTATATCTCCAACCGTTTAGTCGGTAATGCATCAGGCTTGATAAACCAGCAAGGCCGCTCAATGGGTGAAGGATGGGGGGATTTCCATGCGCTTCTCCTTATTTCAGAAGAAGATGATGCATTAATAGCTGGAAATGAATTGTTCCAAAAAGCATATGCCGCGGTGTCTTATGTAGGGTCTTTCTATACCGGTATTCGTAACTATCCATATAGTACCGATATGGAGATAAACCCACTAACTTTTGCGAATGTAGAGCTCGGCAATGGTACTGGTGCAGATCGAGATGGAAATGCCGAAGTGCATGATGCTGGAGAGCCTTGGGCTGCAATGTTATGGGATAGCTACGTTGCACTAATCAACGATGAACGCCATACATTCTCCGAAGCTCGTAGCTTAATGATGGATTATCTCGTCTCTGGCTATAAAATGACGCCTATAGCGCCAACTTATACTGAAGCTCGTGATGCTATTTTAGCCGCCGCATTTGCTAATGATGTAAAAGATTATGAACTCATTTTAGGTGCATTTGCTCGACGCGGAATGGGACTTGGGGCTGTTTCACCTGAACGTTTTGATACCAAACACAATGGTGTCGTAGAATCTTTCAAGACTAAATTGGCCACATTCTCTGTATCTGAACATAATCTAAATACAAATTACGAAGGGATGACTACTGGTTACTGCTCTAACGACAATATCTTAGATAAAGGAGAAACAGGTACAGTCAGCTTTACTGTCGCGAATAGAGGTAGTGAAGACTTCGAAAGCATTGAAGGTGTTGTTGAAGTAACGAGTGGACATGACGTTACTTTTGCTAACGAAGGGAAAGTAAGTTTTGCTGCAGTTCCAAAGTTTGGCGAAGCAACAAGTACTCCTCTCGAATTTACTCTTAATGACGCTGGAGTTGCTGAAGAAGTTGAATTAAAAATTACTTTCCCTGAATTGACTGAGGAAGTTGAAGCTTCTGAGTACAAACTTTCAACTGTAGTAAACATGGATTTTGTGGCTAAAGAAGCTCAATCTAATATGTCAACGAGTGACATGGAAGATTATTCAGGTTTAGTTGATTTGAAAGAAATGATACTAAGTGGCGGAGAGTTAGCTGAAGGCACTTCGATGCTAGATGGCACATATGCATCTTTCTTCCCCGTTGATAGCCAATATATGTTTATTGCAAATAATGGTTTTGCATCTGATGTTGCTTTTGAAACAAAACCCGTGACCGTAGGTTATGCAGGTGACTTTACTGTTAGCTGGTTCCAGTATTATGAAATAGAAGATGCTTATGATGGTGGTGTTGTTGAGCTAAGCATCAATGGTAGTGACTGGACTGATGTCACAAAAGTTGGTGGCACATTTGAAGGTGCTGGGTATGATGGTGAGTTAGCAGATCTACTTCCTGGTCGCTCTGCATTTACGGGAGTAATGCCTTGGCCTGGTGGAACTGAAACCGTTAACTTTGGTACTGCGTTAAACGGTAACGAAGTTAAATTTAGGTTCCGTATAGTTTCAGATACAAACACTAACTCATTTGGCTGGATCGTAGATAATGTTACTTTCAAGAACATCTCTTCGGATGTATTCCACACCCAAGTAGCGGGTGATAGCTTAGCATGTGATAACCGCTTACCTAGTGTAACGACAGTCGCAAGTGCAGAGAGTGTTAAAGAAGGTGAAGCTGTAACGTTAACTGCTACCGCTGTCGATGCAAACGAAGCCGATACATTAACTTATATATGGACGCAAACCTCAGGAACTGAAGCTACGTTAACTGGTGCTGATACAGCAACAGCCAGTTTTTCAGCTCCTTTAGTTTCAGCCGATGAAGCACTTGAATTTACCGTAACAGTAAACGACGGAACGGCTGATGTTGTATCGAATGTAAGTGTTACTGTAACGGATATACCTGCAGTCGTTACTCCACCTGCACCGAAGAAATCATCAGGTGGGTCTACAGGTTTACTGACTTTATTATTACTTCCGCTAGCGCTTCTTCGCCGTCGTAGGTAGTCACTAAACGTTAAACAAAAAAGAGTCATAACCCCTCGGTTATGACTCTTTTTATTAACAAAGCTTCTCTTATAAAAGTAGCTTAGTACTCTAGTGCATCTGAAGGTCGACTAAAATCTATCTCGATTTCAACTCGTGAAAAATCACCATTCTTGAGTAAATCAGAATAGAGAACATATAAGCTATCTTGAGCTGTTAAAGGTGTTAATCGATAGGTCTCTTTAGCAATTTTATCGACTCGATAACCGGAAGGTAATAGATCGGCTTTCTTTGCTATGACGACAAAGCTCCCTTTTAAGACCCCTGCTTCTGACATGGTAGGGCTAGAAACAGGACTGCCTTTAATTAAGACATCAGTATTAGATGTAAATTTCTGACCATTTAATCTATAGCTGTGAGTTTTAGTAGCACTAGAACTATCTGTGACCGTTATAAGCTCTTTACTCCTATTAGCAACCTCAGGCTGTTGCTCAACAGTCACAGAAGTGCTGGTTTCGGCAGGCGTCGCATTTGGCTTTTGAATGTCGTCAACTTTATCACTGGAGCAGGAAGCCGTTAATAATAGTAAGCTAGTTAATATCGTTTTATTCATAAAGCACCTATGTTCTGTCGATACAATCAATGTAAAACAAACATAACTGTAACATTTATGCGGTATTCATGTCTTCTCGTTAAGCGACTTCAATCAAATCTCGAACACATTCGTCATCACCTTATAAAGCTCTGTTCCTTGATATACAGACGCTGAAGCAAAATGTAATATGGGCACGCAATCTTGTTGCAACTTTAGCGATGTTAAGGCTTTATCACTGCCATAAAGATCCAGTCGTAGAATATTCACCAAAGGTTTTCCTGCCGATAATGGTTCCCCGACTTCAGCCAAATACTCCACCATACCACCAAGGGGGGAATGGTATTTTTTATAATCTTTTAGGTAACAAGCATAACGTGACATCTTAGCCGGTTTAACCTTCTCAGCAATAACCCCTCGATGACTTAGATAAGCCAAAATACCCTTTGCATCAATAGCGGCATCATCAAGATGAATATTCTCTTGGGAGCCCAGTTCAAGAGTAAATGCTGAAACAGGAATATCCATATCTCGCCCTGCTGATTTCATATACTCACAGAGCGTCCACCAAGGGCAAAAAATAGATTCATCCATGGCGCCACCAAAATCATTGGGGATCAATAAGGTATAGGGAATAGAGAAGTAACTTGCTGCATCAGCATCAAACTCAGGACAGTAGAGGTGTTTACAGGACTTAGGCCCAGTATGCAGATCAATCACGATATCGGCCTTATGGGCCATTGATTGCAGCATCACCGCTTGTTGATGACCCGTTGTTATCCCCCACTCGCTGCCTAAACGTTGCTGACACGACTCAAGTAAAATCGCCCTAAAGGCTGTGATAAGTTCATCATCAGATGATGTGCGATTATCTCGATACCAAGCAACAATATCAATTTTATGATCCAGATATTCACGATTCCAGTTAACGCCGGTAATGGGATCAAATCTACCCAGCGTAAATTCACCACTTTTTTGATTTATCCCCAAAGGATTGGCCAAAGGCACTAAGGTTATGTCGCCACATAAGGTATAGCTCTCTAACAGCTGCATAAGCTGATAAATAACCGCGTTTCCCTGCACTTCAGCGCCATGAACATTTGCTTGAATATAGACACTTGGTCCACTGACATTCTCAGCCTTCATACTGAATATAGGCAAAGTGAGGTCTTGACCAGTTGCTAACTCGCCAATTTTCAATGACGCTTGGGAAATGTGCATTTGCTATCCTTCACTATTTAACCGTCTCGAAATTATTACTCAAATAGGTTCTTATGTAGCGCTTTCACGACCTGAGCCGCTTCTGATTCTGCAACTAGCACACACAGATTATGTGGGCTAGCCCCTTGGCAAATCATTCTGACATTATGGGGCTCAAGCACTTCAAACACACGACGACAAACACCTGGCGTCGAGGCGATTTTATTGCCGATAATGGCAACCAAAGCCAAGCCATCCTCGACTCTCACCCTGCAATGCTGAGACAACTCTTGCAATAGAGATTCGCTCAGTAAACCATTGCCCGCTGAATCAGATCCGGTTTTATCTAGAGTGAGTGCGACGTTAACTTCCGAAGTGGTAATCAAATCGACACTGATTTTATGCCGAGCAAGCGTGGCAAATGTCTCGGCAAGAAAGCCTTGAGCATGCAACATCTGTAAGCTATGAAGGTTGAGTAAGGTCTGATCTCGACGCACTGCGACCGCTCTGTAAACCGGAGCGTCTTCAACCTGGTGACGTATCCAGGTACCACCACGCTCAGGCTCCCAACTCGATCCTACAAACACTTGAATTCTTTGTCTTACTGCAGGCAAAATGGTTGCAGGGTGCAGTACTTTAGCACCAAAAGTTGCCATTTCTGCCGCTTCATTAAAGCTAATTTCAGGAATTGGGGATGCCTTAGGGGCAAGCCGTGGATCCGTGGTATAGATGCCAGCCACGTCAGTCCAAATCTCAACCGACGTCGCTTTCAAAGCTTCAGCTAATAACGCCGCAGAATAATCACTACCACCTCGACCTAAAGTAGTGGTTGCGCCAAATTCGTCAGCTCCAATAAAGCCTTGAGTGACGATTCGTTGTGAAACCAATAAAGGAGCGAGATGTGCAGCAGTAAGCTCAGCAATGGTTTCAATTTGTGGTTCAGCTCGTCCAAAATGACTGTCAGTGCGCATCACCTGTCTCACATCAAATGCGATTGCCGCTTCACCTTTTTCTCTCAGTACCGCCGCAAACAGTGCTGATGAACATTGCTCTCCTTGGGCTAATAGCTCATCCATTGTCGCTTTGCTTCTATTCGCGCTTAGGGACTCACTTAAGGTCGAAATATGACTTAAAACGACGTCAAGACGAGCGGCGACCTCTTGGGAGTTACCGAGATCAGCTAAAATCTGATATTGAATATGTGCAATGTCTTTAATGAGCTGACTTCTGCGATCATCAGTTGTTTGCTCTTGGGTCAATTCAACTAATAGGTTTGTCACGCCACTAGACGCACTAACTACCACAACTCGGGTATTGGGATTATTAATAACAATATCGGCACAGCGACTCATCGCTGAGTAATCAGCAACTGAGGTACCACCAAATTTAGCCACATTTAAGGACATGAAGCGCCTCCACGACAAAGCAGACACTGAGAAGAAAAATTAACTTTAAAAATTGACATGATCACGCTCCGAACTCACTACGTTCGAAGAGCCTGGTGCAAAGATTACGCATCCTATAGAAGGGAAACAGACATCACCACCAGAAGCTCTCCACCAATAAAAGGTGACAATCTATGGGATTCAGCCCATTCGACCAATATTGAGTCATTCCAAACACTGCAATATCTCGGCGTTAACCTCCCTCATAAGTCATCATCAAAGTTTGGACCTTTCAGACTTACTACCTAGTTAACGCTCCTCTTCTGTATCCCATTGCTACCAATTGTTAATCAGTAAAAATGAGGAAAGTAAAAAATATCAAATTTTGAGTAAATAAGTCAACGATTAAAAAACATATTGTCGACAAACTCATCGTTAGACGAAATCTGGCAATTCATTAACCAGACTCACTCTGGAGGAAAAATGGCCAATTATTTGCTCCTGATATTGTGGCGGTGAAAAAAGACAAGGGATCAACTGTAACTTATCATGCTCGACAAAGTAGATAGCATTTTGCTGGAATTTCCGTCCTAAAATCATCGCAGAATTTTTATCAGTAGATACAGCCCAACTTTTCTCCATATGGCTACGGTCTAATGAAGTCCCCATCATAGCGCGATATGGTTGTCTTAATTGTTCAATCTCATATTGTAATTTTCTATCAAGAAGACGATTTTGACAGCTTGTGAGTATCTGCCCTTTCGGGTTATGAGCGGTGATTATGGCGAAGGATATATCAGAAGAAAGTGGCTGAGAAAATAGAAATTCCACGTCTTGATAACACTGCCAAAGAAGATTATTAGACTGGTTCATTTGCATCATATCCCCCGATTAGATTCGAAATATTATAGCAAACTAAATTAATCTTCCGATAGGCGTGACATACGTCACATAAATATTTTTTTTCACTTACAATAGAATCAATACGTTAGATAAAATTATGTGACCAAGATCATATCCACAAGTAAATTTGTTAACATTTCATTTGTTAACAAATGCCTAAAACGAGTACAATAGCCCCACTTGGTTCTTTGAACAAAGCTAAAAAATGGATGCTTTTTTGTTAGATTGCTATCTAACACCAAACAAATAGTTAACCAATTTCCTGTACAAAATGTGAGCTAGACTGCATTTCACATTTTTACTTCATTTTGTTTAATATCTTGGGGAACTTAACTCCCCTATTGTTAATCGAAGTGAAGACAGTTCGCGTTTCTATTAAATAAGATGCGCATACTTTAACTATCTTGGAAGTGTGTTTCAGTTTCAATTCAGATTTGAAAGCACTTACTCGATCAGTAAAATCAAGATGATGACTTGGAGCATAACGTATTATACGCATGCTCATGGTTAAAACAGAATTGAACAAAATTAGGTAAATTAATATGCAAAACCCGCACATTCTGATCGTAGAAGATGAAGCCGTTACCCGAAACACGCTAAGAAGTATTTTCGAGGCCGAAGGATATGTGGTAACTGAAGCCAATGATGGCGCAGAAATGCATAAAGCCATGCAGGAAAATAAGATTAATTTAGTCGTTATGGATATTAATCTTCCTGGCAAAAATGGTCTTTTGTTAGCACGTGAACTTCGTGAAATTAACAATATTGGTCTGATTTTCCTAACGGGTCGAGATAACGAAGTTGACAAAATTTTGGGTCTTGAGATCGGCGCAGATGATTATATCACTAAGCCATTCAACCCACGTGAACTCACCATTCGTGCCCGTAACCTATTAACTCGCGTTAATAGCACTGGTAATGAATCTGAAGAGAAAAGTGCTGTTGAGTTCTACCGCTTCAATGGTTGGAGCTTAGAGATCAACAGTCGTTCTTTGGTTAGCCCACAAGGTGAATCATACAAGCTGCCACGTAGCGAATTCCGCGCTATGCTGCACTTTGTTGAAAATCCAGGTAAGATTTTAAGTCGTGCTGATCTTCTTATGAAGATGACTGGCCGTGAACTTAAGCCACACGATCGTACTGTAGACGTAACCATCCGTCGTATCCGTAAGCATTTTGAGAGCTTACCTGATACGCCTGAAATCATCGCAACTATTCACGGTGAAGGTTACCGTTTCTGCGGTAATTTAGAAGAAGCATAAACGGTAAAGCTAGCGCTTATCTTTGCTTTAAGAAGCCAGTCTAACGACTGGCTTTTTTGTGTCTGGCCATAAATGTTCCTGACATTTATTGGCATTTCCTCCATCCCTGGAGGTCAGAACACTGATGTAAATTTACCATGGATGGATATAAATTTACTTTGTATCTTAGATTCTAACTAGTACCTCGAAGCTAGCCCCTAGAACTTTCTTTCAATTGCTTCTCTAAAAAATCTGCCAACGAACGATATAGATGAATTCTGACTTTTTCGCCGCGCATCGAGTGCTTAGAGCCTGGATAATCAATCATCTGAAATAATTTACCTTCATCCTGAAGCGCTTTATAGACCTTAGTGCTGTTCTCAAACAATACATTATCGTCTGCCATGCCGTGATACATCAACAGACCCGATTGATAGCTCTTCACATAGGGAAACACACTGCTCGCTTCATAGCCTTTGGCATTCTTTTCAGGATGATTCAGATAACGCTCGGTATAGTGAGTATCATATAATGCCCAGTCAGTTACCGGTGCACCAGATATCGCAGCCTTAAAATAATCAGGCGCTTTAAACAGCCCCATCAAGGCCATATAACCGCCATAGCTGTGGCCATAAAGTGCTATATTATTACCGTCCACATAAGGTAACGTTCTCAGATAATCGACACCGACTTTTTGATCGTTAACTTCCGCTTCGCCAAGATGCTGATAGATCACATGTTCAAACTGAGTACCTCGATGAGCCGAGCCTCGGTTATCCAGTTGAAACACCATAAAGCCCTGCTGCAGCAAGTATTGGGTAAAATAATCACTCTCGCTCCAACTGTTCACCACAAGCTGAGCATGAGGACCACCATAGACCCGCACTACAACTGGATACTTGTTATCTTCACTAAAATTGGTTGGTTTAAACAGGCGATATTGTAATGCTTGACCATCCTCAGCCTTAATTTGGCCAAACTCAGGCACCTGCCATAGGCCTAGGTACTCATTTAGCGGATGGCTCTTGTCTATCTTGTTTTGCTCCACCCACGCTAAATGTTGGCCCTTATCTCCATGTAAACTCACTTGTGGTGGTTGTACTAAACTACTGAAGTAGTCCAGATACACAGCCTGATTATCGGCAAAAACAATAGCGTGCATACCACGGCGTTGGCTCACAGCTTGAACTTCACCGCCAGCCAATGGCACTCGGTAAAGGTGTTGCTCTACGACGGTATCTTTACGGCCGGTAAAATAGATCCACCCCGCCTTCTCGTCAACAAACTCAACGCCATCAACCACCCACAGTCCCGACGTCAGTTGACTTGTTGTTTTGCCGTCTAAGCCCATTAAATAGAGATGATTAAAGCCATCACGCTCAGAGGCCCAGATAAAGCTATCTTGCAGCTTTAAGAAGTACAGGTCGTCATTGAGGTTAATCCAAGCTTCACTTCGCTCTTCAACTAGATTTCTAGCATTGTCGGTGTTATCGATATCGACGACTCGTAGATCGAGTGTCTGTTGATCCCGACTCTGCCATTGATACGATAACCGCTTGCTATCGGGTAACCATTTTACTCGCGGAAGATAGATATCTTGTTCTTTGCCTAGATCAACCCAAGTCACTTTTTTATCACTGAGTTTGACGATAGCCAAAGCGACTTTTACATTATTCTTACCCGCATAGGGATAACGCTGCTCGGTCAGCTTAATGCCATCGGCATAGATCTCATTGCGCGTCACTAGCTCAACATCAGATTCATCGATACGGGTATAAGCGATCGCAGTTTCATCCGGAGACCACCAATACCCCGTCATACGGCCCATCTCTTCTTGAGCGACAAACTCGGCCATGGCATTTTTAACCGCCCCGCCGCCATCTGTCGTCATCGCCGTTAGCTTCATGTCATCCAAGCTAAGTACAAACAGATTTTGATCGCGTACAAAAGAGACGAACTTGCCTTTAGGTGAAAGACGCGCATCGGTAGCAAATCCCTCACCAGTAGGCAGTAATGTCACCTTATTATCGCTTAATGAATAGTAATACAGCACACCAGATGCAGGAATTAACAATGCTTGGCTATCGTCAGACCAAAAATACTCCATGATCCCTTCACCAAATATACGCTGGCGCTCACGTCTCGCCTTCTCCTCATCAGAGAGTTCACCTATGGTCAACTTATCGGCGTCAAGCAAGACTGATTGCTTGCCCGAGGCCACATCCATCTGCCACAGATCATAAAAATATTGGTTGTCTTTACGTCCCGCTAAATAGGTCACACGTTTGCCATCGGGAGACAGTTTCAATCCTCGTGGACTAGTGCCAGTCAGCGCAGGCGAGGCGTACATGCGTTCAATCGAGAGAGGCGTCTTACCCGCAGCCGATAACAATGCCTGTGTATCATTATCCACAATGCCTTGATTGACTTGAGCTTGGCTTAGCTGAGTATTCACTGATTGAGATGCTGATATAGGAGTTGAAAATAGCATAGGTACCGCCATTAGGACTGAAGTGATCCATCTTGTTGTCATTATTACTTCCTAGCGCTTTATTGTTATTATTCTGTAATCCACTTTCTGCCATCGACAACCTACTGAAAAGGTGTGATAACGAGGATACACTGCGAACATCATTGTGCCTAAAGTTGGATAAAATAGAAACTATCAATTATTCAACAAAATTGAGTACTAAGAGGCTTATCAACGCTGAAAAAAGGTTCAATTTCAGGTATCATGCGCACAATAAAAAGACCCACCCTCAAGCAAATACTTGAAACTGTCATAGGAAATAACATGCAAACCTTGGCTCAAAATCTGACTTCGCAAGGGGTAAATGCCTCTCTGACTCAGCTTATCCATACTTTAGCGAACACTTCAAAAGAGATAAGCCATGCGGTACGCCATGGCGCACTTGCCGGAGTACTCGGTGCAACTGAGCAGGAAAACGTTCAAGGCGAGACCCAAAAGAAGCTCGACGTTATCACCAACGACATGCTTAAAGATGCCCTAAAAGCTGACGATACCGTTCGCGGATTAGCATCAGAAGAGGAAGATTACATTGTTGAAACCGGCGACAAGGGTGATTACCTAGTTTGCTTCGATCCACTGGACGGTTCATCAAATATTGATATCAACTCATTAGTCGGCACCATATTCTCAATACTGCCAGCGCCAAGCGGTGAGCTCTCAGAATCGAGCTTCCTACAAGCGGGTCGCAAGCAAGTTGCTGCAGGTTACGTGTTATATGGTCCTTCGACCATGCTAGCTTTAACCACAGGTAAAGGTGTTCAGCTATTCACTCTGAATCCTGAAACCAATGAATTCTTACTGACGACCGAAGCGATGAGCATCAGTAAAGACACCGCTGAATTTGCAATCAACATGTCTAACCAGCGTTTCTGGGAAGCGCCTATGCAGACCTACATCAGCGATCTACTCCTTGGCACTATTGGCCCCCGTGAACAAGCCTTCAACATGCGCTGGATTGCAGCCATGGTGGGTGATGTCCACCGCGTCTTATCTCGTGGCGGCATCTTCACCTACCCTACGGATAACAAAAACCCACAGAAGCCTTACAAGCTAAGACTCATGTATGAAGCTAACCCGATGTCATTTCTGGTTGAGCAAGCCGGTGGTAAAGCATCGACAGGCTATGAGAACATCATGGATATCGAACCAAGTGAGATCCACCAGCGTGTAGCGGTGATCTTAGGTTCGGCAAACGAAGTCGATGCGTGTCTTGAGTATCACGGTTTAGATTACAGCGAAGAACCGACTTTATAAGGTTCTAGGTTCTAGGATGATATGACCCCGGTTAAGTGGACACGGGGTTTAAATTCTTGATTCAAAAGCTATGGGGCTTACTCCATCTAGAGTCCCATGTCTTCTCAGCATATTATAATAATCATCGATATAAAATCGACACTGTATCGTCATTTCTTTTCTGCTTAGCTCTTCTAAGTTAGAGAACCATTCTTTCTTTAATTGAGCAAAAAAGCTTTCTGAGCATGCATTATCCCAGCAATTCCCCTTTCTCGACATACTCACAGTGACCCTACGTTTCGTTAGCCACTTAAGCACTTCAAAGCTTCTGTACTGAGCGCCTTGGTCTGAGTGAAACATCAGCTCACTTCTATTCGGGCTTCGTTCTCCCCAAGCTTGTTTGAGTGACTTCATTACCAGTTCGCTCGAGTTAATGTAGCTCGTTGCCCAGCTAACCACTTTTCGCGAGTATAAGTCGATGATGACACACAGATACTGCCAGCCCTCTTTGCACCTAATTTGTGTAATATCTGATACCCAAACTGTATTAGGCTTAGTTACATCAAACTGCCTATTTAAATAGTTCGGTGCTCTAGTTTCTACCAGCTTAGGTTTCACTACACCAAACTTTCTTTTACATGCCTTTGAACGATACCCAAAAACCTGTAGTAAGCGCTGTACTCGCTTTTTATTGCAATCGAAGCCATTTGCCACCGCATCGAGCCATAGCTTACGATAGCCGGCTATGCCCTTATGCTTACCGATCTGTTCCTTCAGAAAAGTAGATAGCTTCTTGTTCTCTACATCTCGTTTAGATGGCTCACGCTCAAGCCAGCTGTAATAACCTGAACGTGACACACTGAGTATCTCACAGAGTATTTTTATCGTCCTTCGAACCGAGCTATAGCCTTGAATAAAGCTAAACTTTACCCCTGATGTTTGTCGAAGAACTCCTTCGCCTTTTTTAAGATGTCGTTCTCCAACTCTGCATGCTCTAATCTTTTTTTTAGCTCACGGTTTTCACGTTCAAGTTCAGCTAGCCCCTTATTAGGGCCGATATTTTTGATAGGTTTAGAAACGTGCTTCTTTGACGTCAATTGAGCTCTCCATTTACTGAGCAAAGCGGGATGGATACCTAATTTACCAGCTAAAGCCTTTACTGTATCGGGAGAGTTTAAGGATTGTTGAACGGCAGCCAATTTGAAGGCTGCTGTGTGGATCTTACGAGTTATTATTTTCATGACACCTTATCGCTTATAATAAGGTGTCCACTTTTAGGGGGTCACATCAGGTTCTAGGAAAAGCCTAAGTTAAAGCGCAATCCTATGTCATTAGGGTTGCGCTTTTTTACAGTTATTGCTGACTTGCTTGATAGCAAGTTTCAAGTCTCTTCTAAGTTGGTATTTATTGCTTGCAGCATGTGCTGTATATGGATATACGAATGTCGTGATCACATGGATGTGAATGAACGACCCTTCTGTGTAAATACTTCTATGACAGCCACTCTTATTAACAGAAAGGGTCCCTATAGCCTCTACGACAGCGTCCATGCTGTCGAAGGTCACTGTCGCGTTCACACCTAATTGTTTATCTCTTCGAATTAGGTTCATGTTGTAACGTCTAAGGAATGAAACGACAAAGTCCCTTGGTGATCACAAGATTGAACTTGTTGGTTGTAGCTCGTTTCTGGACAAAAATGAGCTAGGACAACCACTCTAGCTAACCTGACATCGATTAGAAAAAGTGTCTTAGTTTATACTTGCTCCGCCCCCTTACCTGTAGGTAAGGGGGCGTGATGTATATCCATGCTGCGATGACTCACGAAGTAAAGCAATTCACGTTAGCTTTAGGATAATTAACTAGAAGTAATGGTGATCATACTAGGCGATTATTGAATAATTATTTGATTTTATATGTATAAAACCGTGATACTTGACTGAAAATAATACCGTTACTAACAGTGATCTCTTTGGAATGACTTAATGATTGGAATCACCAAGATCATTCGGCAGATGAAACAAGGTCAAACAGGACCTTTTTTGTGTGAAGCTGATGATGGACACAAATATATTGTAAAAGGCGCAAGAGCGACAGGAAAAGGCCTAGTAAAAGAATGGTTAGTCGGGCATTTATGTCGTGGTTTTGGTCTTCCAATTCCTGACTTTAAACTCGCGTATGTTGATAATGTACTTGTTGAATTTGATTATGATGACCTTGGGGCAGGTGTATGTTTTGCTTCACAGTATATCGATAATATTCAAGATATTACAGTCGCTCAGAGAAAGCGTATCGATAAACAATTACTCCGTGATCTATTTGTCTTTGATTACTGGATTAGAAATGATGATAGAAATTTAACGGCTCTTGGTGGGAACCCTAACTTGTTTATTCACCCTCAAACTAATAGGGTCTATGTGTTGGATCATAATTTATCATTCGAACCTGATTTCGATTTAGATACTTTTAACCAATGTCATATTGGGGCTGAAGCTTGGAATGAAAAAATTGATTTCCTCGATAATCAATTTTATGAAGAACGCTTTAAAGCTTCTTTAGCTACACTTAAAGAAGCAATAGAGCAACTCCCTGATGAGTGGCTTGAAGTATTCGATCTCGATAGCATTGAAGCACAAATCAAAGTAGTATTGCTTCACTATACACACACTGGTTTTTGGGAGGGCATACAATGAGCAACTTATGTAAATACGCAATAATACGTTTTATGCCGTTTGCAGAAACAGAAGAATTTGCAAATGTTGGTATTTTACTATACGCCCCAAAGCAAGGGTTTGTTGATTTCAAGCTAGCGCCAATGCGATTTGCTAGAGTGACTGACTTTTTTGATGATCTTGACGGTGCATTATACAGCAATGCACTTAGAAGTTTTACTGAAGAGTTGGAGCGAGTTCGTATCTTTGGGCGAAAAATGCTTGGTAGGGAACAGGTAAACTTTTTTCAGGAAGTTACTCGTTACCGTGAAGGTGTGATGACATTCGGTGGAACGAGTTCAATGTTATGTGATGATCCAACTATCGCATTAGAAGCACTTTTTGAGCGTTATATTGGAAGAAGCTTTGCGACTAAAGAGTATCGTGAGCAGCAGATGGTCAAAGTGCTTAGGCATGAGCTTAAAACCCATGTAGATAATGTTAAGTTTAAACAGCAAAGGTTGGTTGCTGATTATGTGCCGGTTAATATGCCTCTTGTGGCCTCTATTGGTAACATAACGAAAGTAATAAAACCTATCGCTTTTGATCAAGCTAGACCACTTAACCTTATAGAGCACGGAGAGCAATGGATTAGCCGAGTTAAGAGGTTGATTCAAGCTAAAACTATTAAGCCTGAGCACATGATGTTTACAGTTGAAAATCCTATGACAAAAGATAGCAATATCATAAGGGCTTTTAATGAAGTTTCAAATGAAATGCTTGATATTGGGGTAAATGTTACTCAGTTTGAAGATAAAAAAGCTATTTACAGCTTTGCATCTAACCTTCATGAAAATGAGACTTTTGAACTCATAAATTAATTATTCAGCCAGTAAATATGGTTATATATATTTGCTGGCATCTTTTCCTTATCCCTTCTTTCATTTACCTCCTAAGACGTTAAACCAGAAATAACAGAAAATTACGGCTCAGGTCTTGTATTTTGCATTAGCTGAGTTATTGCAAACGCAGATAAACAAGGATGTGAACAAATTTCCCCCTAGCTAACTTTGGGGCATTTCCGTGTTAGTGACTTACTCAGACAAGTCAAAATCGAAGAGATAAATTATCAGGTGTAGGTGCGGCTACGAGTTTTGGCAGCATGGAAGCTGCCGTAAAGCCCACAGGGATGTGCTAGTGGTGTCTCGTAGAAGTATCTGCACATTCCCCCGCTGAAGGCGATAGACAACCATGAAGGTACGAGCTTCAAGCACACCTGCAAATACCAAACTAGCCAGAAGCTAAATAAGAGAATGTAATCAGTCTTCATTCGAAGGTTAGCTAACTTTGGGGCAGAAACGTTTTACAAAATGCTACCAAGTAAAACCAAATCGAAGAGATAGATAAACAGGTGTAGATGCAGCTGCGAGCTTCCAAAACAAGGATGTTTTGGTAGAGCCCACACGGATGTGCTTGCGGCGTTTCGCAGAAGTACCTACACGTAAGCCTGCGGCAGGCAATATATGATAATGAAGATACAACCTTCAACAAGCTAGTCAATACCAAAAAATCAAATGAACCAAACCAAAAAATGTAATCAGCCTTCATTTGAAGGCTAACCAACTTTGGGGTAGAAACGATTTACAAAATGCTACCAATTAAAGCCTAATCGAAGAGATAAATAACCAAGTGTAGATGCGGCTGCGAGCTTCGACTTCTGGGATGAAGTCGTAGAGCGTATAGGGATATATTTACAGCGTCTCGCAGAAGTGTCGGCACATTCCTCGCTGGGAAGCGATAGATAACAATGAAGGAACGCCCCTCAAACACACCACTCAATACCAACTCAGCCAAAAGCTAAACTAGAGAATGTAATGAGCCTTCATTCGAAGGCTATTTCATCCATGGAGAGAAGTAACGGCAAAACTCCAGCTCTTCTCCGTGATCTCCGTGATCTCCGTGATCTCCGTGATCTCCGTGAAGCAAAGCACAACAACGTCCCTGTATAACGGCCAGTTCGGCTCCAGCCTCTCGCTCATTAACTTATGGCTTTGCCATATTCGCCGTGGTGAGGAATTTGTTGTCTTTAACTTAAAAGCTATCAACAATGAGCTGAGGGGACATTTATGAAAAATGACACAAACAAAAAAGCCTTCATCCGAAAATGAAGGCTTTCAATTTAAAGGTTAACTCTTAGATTAATTCTTCTTAGAGTAAGTAGCTGCTTCCTCACCCGCTACTCTACCGAAGGTGATGATGTCAGAGATAGCATTACCACCTAAGCGGTTAGCACCATGTACGCCACCAGTTACTTCACCGGCACCGTAAAGGCCTGGGATAACTTGCTGCTTGGCATTCATTATCTCAGCTTTAGAGTCGATTTTAACGCCGCCCATGGTGTGGTGTACGCCAGGTGTCACCTCAATGGCGTAGTAGTTGCCTTCATTAAGTGCACGAGGCAGGTTAGGACGTTCAAAGTCACTGTCTTTACCGCTAGTCACAAAAGTGTTGTAACGCGCCACTGTTTCAGTCAACGCCTTACCATCGATATTCTCAAGCTTACCTAGATTAACCAGCGTATCAGCAGTTGGTGCAACCCCAAGACCAATATACTTATCAATTTTCTTCAGTGACTTGCGAACAGAGTCATCGAAAATGAGATAAGCTGACTGACCTGTTTGGTTCAAAATAGCTTCAGAAGCCTTATCACGTGTAGTGATTTCGTTGACGAAACGCTTACCTTCACGGTTAACCAAGATAGCACCGTTACCACGCACCGCTTCAGTTACCATCACACCACCTTTAACAGATAGCGTTGGGTGGGCCTGGATGTACTGAAGGTCTACCATGGCTGCACCAGCATTTGCAGCTACGTCAATACCGTCACCAGTAGCACCTGGTTGGTTTGTTGATATGAAGCCTTTTAGCGTAGGATCTAGCTTAGCTACACGTTCATTGTTTTTAGCGAAACCACCAGTAGCTAGAATCACCGCATCGGCTTTAATCCAGTAATAGCCCTTGTACATGCCTTTAACTAGCAGGCCTTTTACTTTGCCAGAGTCATCTTTAAGGATCTCGATACCACGGGTATTCATACGCATATCAATATCGCGCTTAACCGCGTTATCATAAAGCACTTGAATCACATGAGCACCCACACCGGCACCACCTGTTGGACGATGTGAACGGTTAGCTGATGCGCCGCCCATACGGCCAACATCATTAAGATCTGCACCCATGGCTGTCATCCAATCAACAGACCCTTTTGAATGAGTCACTAACACATCAACCAAAGCAGGATCATTGATGTCTCGACCCCCTTTCATGGTGTCTTTTCTCATTGATTCAACACTGTCTTCAATCTTTTTGGCTTTTTGCTGATCGGTCCAAGCAGCGTTCATGCCACCAGCGGCTAACTTAGCATTACCACCAATAACTGGCTCTTTCTCAATCAGAATGACCGAAGCACCTTTATCAAACGCCGCAACAGAGGCTGAGAAACCAGCTCCGCCAGAACCGACAACCACAACATTAACCGTATCTTGTGGTGCAGCGGCAAGTGCAGCTTCACGCTCAGACTTGTCTTTGGCAAGGTCGGCAATACTTGGCTCGTTACGCTCCCATTTACCTACATAAGGCATATCAAAATCGAAGCTATGGCAAGAATCACAATAGACCATGGATTGTTCATGAGCACTATGGCAAGAGGTACAGGCTATTTCGCCAGGGAAGTGAGAGTCGTGAGCGTTATAGTGCTCATGCTTAGTTTCTTCAGCCACCTCATCCATGGAGCCGTGACAGGAAACACACTGAGCATTTTCATAACTAAGGTTATCGTTAGATAGCTCACCATCAGCGGTATGACAAGAATCACACTCTTGGTTTTCAGCATGAAAATCGGCAAGGTTATCTGCAGCAGTGGCGTTGGCAGTTAAACCGACAGTGCCCAGTAGTGTTGCCAGATAGATGGCACTTTTAAGCTTTTTCATCACGTCTCCTAATGTCCGATTTAAACAAAATGTTCTTAATCGAACCTTCATCTCTATTATTTTCAGCTAGAGTTTCGCAATATCCTTGATATCGTCAGCCCTCTATTTCAAATAAATTGTCGATGATTCCCTCCATTCGCTCAAGCTGAAGCGACAATCATGGATCTAAAATCAAGCTAGCTTCACAGCTCCATTTTTCTGTCATGCAAAAGTGCATCAATAAACTGGCCAATATGCAATTATGCATCCCCCCTAAAGAGGTAGATCACAAAACATCTGCTATAGAGGAAAAAGAGGGCTAATACCAATCAGTATAAAGATTTGATCGCTCAGCGAGAGTTTAGCGGTCCTGAGGCAAGGCAGCGAGTGAAGAGCATAGTTATTCTACGGTTAAGCTCGTTAACACAGCATCAGAACCGCTAAAACTCGCCTGTAAGGAGTGTTTTTGGCTGCCTACTTCTGCGTTGAATGAACTCATAAGGGAACAACCATTATGTCATCCATTCGCCTTGAATTAGTTTGCCAAAAAACACTCTGAGTAGATCAACTTCTTATACTGATTGGTATAATAGACCTTATTAAGGTGAAGAAATCCTTGTCAGAGTACAATACGAGAAAAGTAAATATATGGATTTGCGTCAGATAACACATTTCCTCCTATAGAGACTTGGTAAAATCTCACCATGAAATATTTATCTTTTTTACTTTTTTGTGTGAGCTTCACCTCTTTATTAGCTCAGGCTGAAACTCAGCCTCAAAAAAGCATCACCTTTGGTGTTCACTCCAAAACAGCGCCTCTTGAGTGGCGTAGCAATGGTGTCGATCAAGGCTTTAATGTTGAACTGATGAATCGTATCGGCCAACTTTGCGGATCGAGGATCCTTATTAGGCGCAAAACCTTTCAGCAGTTGCTAACAGATGTCCATGCTCCTGATAGTGACATTGATGTAATAGCCATTGTCAGCCCGGTCTCCATCGACAGAAAACTGAGCCAATCAGATCCAATCTATGCCACTCACGCCAAAGCCTACACCTTACAAGGTAAAGGATTTATCGATAGCTGGCATGACCTGATTGGCAAGCGTGTTGCCATCAAAAAAGGTGCTTTTGTTGACGTTTATCTATCAGATCAAGAGCAGGAGTTTGAGCGAGTGGATGTCGACTTGTATGAAACAGGTTTCCAACTGCTCATAAAAGGAGAGGTCGATGTCGTACTGGCGGAGAATTTTGTCGCTCGGCGATTATTGCCATTTTACCCCTCAATCAGAAGCTCGAGTGACCCACTAATATATGGTGCATTTAACTTTGTCACTAACAGCAAGAATGCCCCATTAATGGCACAAATTAATGATGCATTAAGGCAGCTAAAACTGTCTGGCGAATACGACACACTCGTCAATGAGTGGTTTGGTACTGGACGGGAAAAGGTCGACTTGACCTCTACTCAGCATAAGATGCTATGGCTAGCGACTTTAATCAGTATCATCTCTGCGTTAGGAACCATACTCACGGTTTATATCAGTAGAAGTCTTAAGAAACGTACTCAGTCACTAAAAGTGGAGCTGAATCAACGTCTACAAGTTGAAAGCCAAATACTAAAACTGTCGCAACAGTTTCAGTCAGTACTCAACGGTATCCCACATGGCGTCACCTTATACAATCGAGAATGTGAGTGTTTATGGAGCAATGACAAGAATAATCAACTGTTGCAAAGTCCCGATTTCCACTTCACCCATGGTCAAACTTTTCAACTCAAAACCACGTTAATTGAAGTATTAGACGAGCAAAAATCTCTAACCGCAGACATGAGTTACCACAACCAATTTTGGCAACTACAGATCCATCCTATCGATGATGATCAAGCCGTTATCCTCTTAGAGGAAGCCACAGAGCAACAAGCCTTAAGGCAAGCAAACAATGAAGCGAGCCGTCTGGCCTCATTGGGTGAGTTATCAGCAGGTGTTGCCCACGAGATCAATAACCCAACCGGACTTATCATCCACTCAATCGCATTCTTAAACCATGCCATTAATGATCTAAAACCTGCAGCACAATACTATATGCAGCAAAATCCATTTTGGTCTGTGGCGGGGCTAGATCCCCAGCACGCCATCAGCGAGCTAGAGATGAGCTGCTCGACAATTGATGACGGTGCCAACCGTATAAGTCGTATCGTTAACGATCTGAAATGTTATGCAAGACCCAATATTGCCAGCGAATATCAAAGATTTAAGCTCAATGAAGTCGTCATGGTTTCCCTTAGATTAACCGCAAACCAGCTAAAGCTATTCCAAGTAGAATGTCATCTGCAGGAGCCCGCACCTGAATTACTTGGGGATGCTCAGCAACTTCAACAAGTGCTAATCAACTTGATTCAAAATGCTTGTCATGCATCGCAGTCCACATCAGATATGAATACTAGTCTCATCACTATCGAAACTAGTACCTTGGCTAACACCGCCTGCTTAACCATTACAGACACAGGAACGGGTATGGATAGCGCAACATTGAAGCGCATTACGGAACCTTTTTTTACCACTAGACGATCCTGTGGTGGGACAGGTTTAGGCCTCTCCGTCTGCAGTCGGATCATCAAAGAACACCATGGTGAAATGCAGATTAGTTCACGTCTAGGCATTGGGACTCAAATCAAATTAATCTTCCCATTATCACCCGCACCTATTGAAGGTAAAAAACCAGACCTTGAAACAGAGCATAAGATTAGGTACAACTAGATGAAGTTAGCCAGAAATATTTTATTAGTAGACGATGAAGCTGCATGGCTAAGAACTTTAGCCCTCACCTTAAACCGTCTCGTACCTGAAGCTCATATCGATACCTGCGTCGACAGCAGACAGGTTATCAACCGACTGTCTGTCGATGATTACGCCTTAGTCCTGCTCGATCTAACCATGCCATTTCACTCTGGAGAAACTTTACTGGAGATGATCCGCGCAGACTTTCCTAAGACTCGGGTCATCATAGTCACAGGAGTTAATGAGGTCGATACTGCCGTGCGCTGCATCAAAAATGGCGCCTATGATTACTTTATCAAAACGGACAAGGTCGACGACTTAGCGAGAACAGTTCGAAGAGCCCTTGAGGTCGTCGGCCTTGAGCGTAACTACTTAAGGATAAAAGAGCGATTCTTGAGCCGCACCCTAAGCCAACCTGAGGCCTTCAATAACATCTTAACTTGCGAACCCGCCTTGCTCGACCAATTCCGCTATCTCGAGGCGGTTGCCCTAAGCCCTGAACCTATTCTTATCCAGGGAGAGAGCGGTACTGGCAAAGATGAATTTGCCAAGTCTTGTCATCAGCTTTGCTGCCGCGATGCCCCTTTCACCAATGTGAACCTGACAGGTATCAGCACTCAAGCATTTGAACTGCAGCTATTTGGCCAAATCCACACCCAAGATGATGGTCAAATATCCGCTCAGGCTGGGGTATTACACCAAGTGGGCAACGGCTTACTCTACCTCAATGAGATCGGTGAGTTACCACTGGAAGCTCAGGCGAAATTGGTCGATGTTATCGAACATAAACAGTACTACCCCATAGGCAGCGATCGCCCCTACCCGGTAAAATGTAAAATAATCACCTCAAGCCAAGACGATCTTCTCGCCCTTAATATTGCGGGAAAATTCCGCAGCGATCTCCTCTACAGACTGCAATCCCATAAAATAAAGTTGCCCCCTTTAAGAGAGAGAAAACTGGATCTGTCGATGTTGATCAATCACTTTATTGCATTGGCGGCACAAGAGATGGGACTCGAAAGCCCTCAACAGCCGAGTCATTTAGCTCATCAATTGGAAGGTTATAGTTTTCCAGGGAATCTGCATGAATTAAAGGGGATGGTATTTGATAGTGTTAGCCGCAGTAACGGCATACAACTGAACACAACTCCTTTTATGGAAGCGATTAATGAGCAGAAAAATACCACTGCGACGACAAAGAGCAAGATGGTATTTCCCAAGAAACTACCAACCCTTGCTCAAATGAGTAACGCACTAATTAACGAGGCTATGAGCCGTGCTGCCAGCAACCAAACAGCGGCCGCTCAGATGCTGGGGATAAGCCAAAGTGCGTTGAGTCGTCGCCTTAAAGGTCAGTAGGAGATATTATTTTTATAATAACTCTGCATTTTATGGAGGAACCCATTTCACATAACGGAAAATTGGCTATGTTCATCAGTGGTGAGCTGTTCATTTCCGAGAAATAGTCGTTGCGGGTGGGTATATATGGTCACCCTATTTTCACGACAAAAGCCAACTAGGGTGATATTCGATTTATGGGCAATTTCGATGGCTAAAGAGGTCGCCGAAGAGATAGCAAACACAATACTAATATTTGCAACAGCGGCTTTCTGTACCATCTCAAAACTGGCTCTACTGGTAAGTAATAAAGCGGTTTGAACAGATGATTTATCGGTCGATATATGGCCGATTAGTTTATCTAAGGCAACGTGACGACCTACATCCTCAAAACAAGAAGTGATCTCACCTTCTGCTGACAACATGGCGGCGGCATGTGTCGCGCCAGTCAAGTTAAAGGTCTGCTGGTATTTATGTAAGTTTGCTAATGCCCTCTTTAAGTAGGTTAAATCAAACTGTTTTTTCCCAGTCACTTTTACCGTAGGTTTAACGGTTTGCTCAATTTGTTCAACCCCACAGATCCCACAGCCAGTTCGCCCAGCAAGACTGCGTCTATGCTGTTTCAGCTGCATAAAACAACGCTGGCTAATCTCTATGTGTATCAAGATCCCAGTCTCAATTTGCTCAACCTCAATGGCGCGAATATCTTGTGCATTTTTAATGATAGATTCAGACAAACTAAAGCCAATGGCAAACTCCTTCAAAGCCGTTGGACTGGCCATCATCACCACATGAGAAATACCATTGTAAATCAGAGCAACTCTCACCTCTGTTGCCACGGTTTCTATCAAGGTTTGTTTTCTATCATTGCGAAAGCACGTTACTTCAACCTGTTCGGTAATGTTATTGGGACCGCACACAAGTTCCATCATAGTGATATTCCATTTTATGGTAAATAATGTCCCACTTATCGTCATCAAAATCGAAAACTGACTGTCGGACTCACATTTTATAAATATACAAATCGCTTGATATTGTTTAGCAATATAAAAGCATCTATTATCCGCCCAAGTGATATGGAAGAACGTCGTTTCCGGTGAAACGTCTGGACTTCAAATCCAGGTGGGGCTGCCAGCAGTCCCGGGTAGGTTCAACTCCTATGTTCTTCCGCCAAATCACTTGCTATAAAAACACTGCTATCTCGTATAACTCTTGAGTTATCCTTTTGCTTTCTCCAAGTTAATCCACTGCGGTCATAGAACTCTAAAAGTTGGATACTGGCCTTTCTGCCTAATTTAATAATCGAATTAAAATCAGCGGTTTTTACTTCACCATGGGTCTTTATTTGATCTCGAATAACATTGGCATAGAAATAAAGACGTGCTGTAAGTACATAACGATCCTTAATAATCGCCGATATATAACCCAGTTGAATGAGTTTGCGACAAAGTGGTCGCACAACAGCAAGGTCCAAATTATTCTGCTGAGCCAGATCCGATGACCACAGGGGTCCACCAGCTGTTAGCATCTGCTGCTTAATCAGTTGCCATTGCAATTGTTCATCATTTGAAAGCGCTAGATTATGCTGGGGCAGATGCACTAAGCCTCTGGTGCTATTCAGCCTATTATCTAGGCACAAGTTATCGCAAGCGTGCATTAATACCGCTAACGGGTATTGGCCGTGGGTCATACGCTGTAAACGATTAATGGTTAAACCTAAAAGCTCTGGCGATGCCTGATGATATTCGCTCACGAGCGTTAACAGTTGCTGTTCAATCTGTTCGCGGAGCACTGTAGAGAGTAAGTAACCGTCCACCTCAATTATGGCACTAGCTTTCACTAAGATGTCACTTTGGCAGCTCAATTGATTGGCCCACATAAACGCTGACCTTAGTACACAGTGAGTTAAAGTTTGCACCTGTAAACTTGCAACAAGACTCGTACACTCTTTAAGCTCACTTAACAGTGCCAATCGTTCAGGACTGCGTTTACCTCGGTTAGGTGGAGCAATATCCAGTACTCGTAATGCCCCTAGCGTGCTTTTAGCCGCTGCATCACGCACAATAATGCGATCTTGCTCTACACACGACAGCGCTTGTTCACACTGCAGCTCAACTAACGCTTGGTTATCGGGCAACAGTTGTAATAAACCAAGGCGTGCGGTGGTATGGCTATTGCCTAAATGAACTTGAACGTTTTGCCAATGTTTAAACGGCAAGCAAGATTCAAATACACCACATATCACCTTAGGCGGAACTAATGGTGCAAGTGCGGTTAACCAATCGCCGCGCATTGCGCCGCGGTGCTGATCAACACCCGTTAAGTTAAGCGCAACCCGCTGGCAACTATAAGCATGTTCACTCACTCGGCCTTGGCTGTGTAAGCTTCTGACTTTTACCGCTTTATTTTGCCCAGAAAGATAGAGGCTCTGCCCCCTGCTCACTTGACCACTGATAACCGTGCCAGTCACCACAAGGCCAGCGCCTTTAACGCTAAACACTCTATCAATGGCCATTCGAAAGCCTGTTTGTACACTTGACTGATTAAGTTCATGTATCTGGGTTTGTGCCAGATGCTTTATGGCGATATTAAGCTCGCTAATACCCAAGCCTGTCTGCGCCGACACCACATACACAGGACTGCACCTTTGATACTGGGCTAACAACTCAGTCACTTGTAACTTAACGGCTTCAACCCGTGCACTGTCCACTTTATCTTGCTTAGTCAGTACCACGATTAAGTGTTCAAGATTGAGCAGTTGCAAAATGGCCAGATGCTCGCTCGTTTGTGGCATAACGCCATCATCACAGGCAATAATAAGCAAGGCATGTTTGGCACTGCTAACCCCAGCCAGCATGGTATTGATAAATTTACTGTGACCCGGTACATCCACAAAGGCTAAACGTTGATTGTCGCCAAGATCCATAAAGGCATAACCAAGCTCGATGGTCATGCCACGCTGCTTCTCTTCCGGTAAGCGATCGGCATTGGTGCCGGTAAGCGCCTCGATTAAGCTGGTTTTGCCGTGGTCAACATGACCAGCAGTGACGATAATCATAGGTTCACTCCAGGTTGCTGAGCTGCGATAGCCTTGCCGATCTGTGCCAATACCTGAGCTAGCAGCTCGTCATTATCGCTACCACGCAAATCCAACCAGAGTCGATTGCTCGCCAAGCGGCCAATGATGGGCATACTTGCCGCCTTAAACAGATTATCCAGTTGCAATAAGCTCAATGGACTCTCGGGTTTAGGGCTGAAACACAGTGATAATGAATCCAGCAATACATCAGGTTGAGAACCGCTACCCACTTGTGTTTGACAGGCTTGTACTGACACTTCGAATAACAAGGTGAAGTCACGGCAAGCTAATATTAACTGCTGGGCTAAACACTCTAGCTCTGAGAGTGGACGAGACAGTTTTTTAAAGATGGGTAATTGAACGTCTAATGTCGTGGGGTTGCGGTATTGCATCAAGGTAGCTTCAAGCGCAGCTAGGGTCATTTTATCGCAGCGCAAAGCCCGTTTTAACGGGTGAGATTGCAGCTGAACAATAAGCGCGGCATCACCCACAACCAAGCCTGCTTGGGGACCGCCAAGTAACTTATCACCAGAAAAGCTGACTAAGTTAACCCCATCGGTGAGCATTTGCTGTGGCATAGGCTCTTTTGACAGGCCAAAACGTGATAAATCAGTCAGTGCGCCACTGCCAAGATCGGAAATAAGTGCAATGCCCTTCTCTTTACACAATGCTGCCAACTCAGCCTCTTCAGTCACTTTAGTAAAACCACTAATATGATAGTTACTGGTGTGCACCTTCATAATCGCTGCGGTGTTCTCGGTTATCGCCGCTGCGTAATCTTTAAGGTGAGTGCGATTAGTGCAGCCGACTTCCACCAGCTTACAACCGGCCTGGGCCATAATATCGGGAATACGAAACGCGCCACCAATCTCCACCAGCTCACCACGAGACACGATAACCTCTTTACCTGCGGCCGTTGCAGCGAGCATTAATAACACGGCGGCGGCATTGTTATTGACGATGCAACAAGCCTCAGCGCCGGTTAACTCATGGATCAATGCTGATATTGCCGTATCTCTATGGCCACGTTTGCCTTGGCCCATATCAAACTCAAGCGGCACCGGATAACGCATCACATTGGTGACAGCATCGATTGCCGCTTCACACATCTGCGAGCGACCCAGATTGGTGTGCAAAATGGTGCCCGTTAAGTTAATCACTGGACTCATACTTTGCCGTTGTTGCAATGCGATGCGCTTTTCAAGTTCTGCGACGATATCATTTGGCTGCTGACACCAACTCGGCATACTTTGATGCTTGGCAATATTGTGGCGCGCATCTTTAAGCATCTGCACCAACAATGATTTAATCCACGCTTTACCTTGTTGTTCAGTAAAACCTATCACTTGAGGTATCAGCAGCAAGCTGTCCATTGCAGGCAAACAACGGTAAAGGGCTTGAGTTGAGTTGATAGCTTGAGTCATAAGTCTTCGTCTAGTTAATATTAATAGGGTTGAACTGTGTTTAAAAAAGGAGTCGCACAGTGATGCGACTCCTGGTATTGCTGACTATTGTTTGCAGTAAACTTAGCCAAGAGCGGTAACGTTCCTAGTGGATATCACCGACTTTTGGCTGTTGTTCAAGTTCTAGCTGAGGCTCCTGTTCATGGGCCAGCAGCAAGGGGTTTACCGTGGTAGCGCTGTACCCATGATCAACCAGATGGTTGTCCATCACCATCGTGGCTAAATCGTCCACTGCGACTTCAAGTTTGGGATTGATGTCGGTAAAGAACATCTTGGTGTACCCCTTGCAGGTGTCACAGCTTTCAATACGAATCGCAGCATTGCTTTCAGTTTCTGCCCAGAGGTTAACCCCTTTGCTTTCACCGCATGCAGTGCATTCAGCACGCACTTCATGCCACTGGGTTTCACATAGACTGCAATGCAAGTAACGCAAACCGGTACGAGGTTCGTCCTTGATCACGCTCCCCACTGGATGGCTGCCGCAAACTGGGCATAAGCGTCTATGGGACTCACCTGTTGCAGCCAACCCTTCAGCAACATCAACAGCCCAATGAGACCAATAAACCGACAGAGCAGCCCAAATAAACAGGCTGTACTGAGCTGGTACTTCGGCAAAATGTCCACCAAGCATCGACTTAGCGTAACCTTGCAACTCATTGGAGTCAGCCCTAGCCAACGTCTTTAGCACCACATGTAATTCTGTACTGACTTTAGGCATTAGCTCACTAAGGAGTTCCAGCAATACCGACTGCCAATAATTTCCCCACTCAAAGTGTTCCTGTACCATCGGCTGGCTGTGTGTAAGATCTAACCTTGGCTTAAGGCCAAAGCAGCTCTTTGCAGCTTCACCATCAAATGCCGATACCTTTTGTTGAGCATTGACGAGTTGTTCAAGCAAGCCAAAATATTCTGTTAAGCCAGAGTCTTGGGCTAACTCAGCGAGTCTCTGCGCTCTAAATTGATAAACGGCTGTTGGGTTGGCTGGGATCACGGTTTTGATGTCCAATGACTGGCCGGGGATCTTTTCAGCGTCGAGTATTGCTGTGCTCATAATTAGTGTTTTTCCTGCTTAGTAGTCTTTAATTCAGGATCGTTTAGCATATTAGGGTGATGCTTCTTGCACCAAGCCCGCGACACATAGCCGTACAACATGCCAGCAACGGATCCTTCCACCCAAGTAGCCATCCAGAAATGCACTATCACAAAGATCAACATGATCACTGCACATACTGCATGTATCAAAATAGCCCATTGGATTGCGATAGAGTCAAAGTAAGGGGCAAAGTACGGCTGCCACATCATGATCCCTGTTACCGTCAACGCGATAGAGGTCACTACGAATGTACGGAACAGCACTTTTTGACCTGGGTTATAGTGACCGATAGCGGGGATCTTGTCCTCGTTCTCGAACATCACATCCTTAATCGCTAACATCCATGTCAGGTCATTCTTTTCCCACTTATTATGGTGGTAATAACGCACCAGCATCACCATCAAGGGTAAGCACATCATCAATCCAGCTATCGGATGAACAAAGCGCGCCATTTGTGGTGTACCCGCTATCGACCCCAGCCATTGAAAGGAAGGGAAGAAGAAAGCAAAGCCGGTTAGGAATGTCACCAAACCCGTTGCAACCACAAACCAGTGACAGAGGCGGTCAAACAACTTATGGCGCAAAATCATATTCTGCTTATGCATGAGCGTTACTCCTTATCTGACTTATCTGAGTGAGTGTGATCAAAGGCAGCCGGCTCATCTTCTTCAACGATATTGCGGCCCACAGTGATACGATGTAGACAGGCCACAGCCACAGTGGCAATAATACCTACCGCACCTAATGGCTTAACCACGTCTTGCCATAACTTAATTGGCACACTCGTTTTTGGATCGGCTGGTAAACCGTAGTTTTGTGGCTGATCAATATCATGCAAAATCATGACCATACCAGTACCACCCACACCTTCAGGGTTATACAGTCCAGCCTTGGTAAAGCCGCGCTTATGCAGTTCTTTAATTCTAAGATCGGCAATAAACAACATGTCTTCACGGGTGCCATACTTCAGTGCGCCGGTGATACAAGACTTCACGCATGCAGGCTCTTGACCCACTTGAATGCGATCTGAGCACATGGTGCACTTGTAAGCCTTTTGATCGATAGGATCGAGCCTAGGCACATCAAATGGACACGCAGTGACACAGTAACCACAACCGGTACATTTATCAGAGTCAATATCCACAACGCCGTTAGCACGTTGAACGATTGCCCCTTTGGTCGAACAAGCTGTTAAGCACGCTGGGTCTTCACAATGCATACAAGCGCTATGAGCGAATCGCCAATTTAGCTTGTTGTTCTCTTCCACTTCTTGGTACTTCATCAGTGTCCAACACTCTGAAGACAAGTCCATTGGGTTCTGGTAAGAACCCTGGAAGCTACCAACTGGGGCTCTAAGGTCATTCCACTCTGAACATGAAACCTGACAAGCTTTACAACCGTTACACTTAGTGGCGTCGAACAACTTAGCCACTTTGCTTAACTTACGTCGTACCTGCGCAGCAGGGGTGAGCTCTGATGTTCCAGAGCTTAAAATAATATCTTGAGCAGACATGATTAAACTCCCTCAGCCTTAGCGATATCCACAAGGAATGCTTTAAATTCAGGTACTTGTGTATTAGCATCACCCACTTCAGTGGTCAGTACGTTACAGCTGTAGCTTCTGCGTGTTAAACCGTTATGGCCACCATGACGTGGTAAGCCCACTGTGTGTACCATCTGGCCATGCACCTTAAGCGGTTGCAGACGCTTAGTGACTAATGCCTTAGTTAACAAACTACCGCGCTTAGAACTGACTCTGACCCAATCTCCGTTAGCGATACCTTTCTTCGCCGCAAGAATTTCGTCTAACTCAACGAAGGTTTCAGGCATAGAGATAGCCGCTAAACGACAGTGAATCGTCCAGAAGTTAAAGTGCTCTGTTAGCGAGTACGTGGTACACACATAAGGAAACTCGGTATGTGAACCTAAAGTCTCAGCCACACCCGGCAACATACGTACCGCAGGGTTGCTGATGACATTCGGGTGCAATGGGTTGGTGCCGATTGGCGTTTCCATTGGCTCGTAATGCTCTGGGAACGGCCCCTCTGCTAACATTTTTAGCGCGAAGAAACGACCCACACCTTCTGGCTGCATGATGAACGGATGCGCCGACTCTTTTGGCGGTAACTTCATATTGAAGTCGCCTTGGTCGATGCCGTGCCATTTACCATTAGTCCACTCAACAATGACGCGATTTGGATCCCAAGGCTTACCATCGACATCACACGATGCGCGGTTATAAAGCACACGACGGTTTGCTGGCCAAGAGAATGCCCAACCCGGCGTAATACCTTTACCTGACGTATCAGAGTTATCGCGCCGCGCCATCATGTTGCCTTCTTCAGTCCAGGAACCTGAATAGATCCAGCAACCACAAGCCGTACTACCATCATCTTTTAACTGGCTAAAGCTATCAAGCTGCTTGCCGGTTTTAAGGTCAATACCGTTAAGCTCTTTTGCCACTTCCTCACCATGTGGGAAATAAGGATTGTGATAGTCCCAGTTAACCGCGTTAATCGGCTCTGGTAATACACCACCTTCTTCTTTATAAAGCTCTCTAAGCTTCATCAAGATACCCGATAAAATCTCGGCATCTGGCTTAGACTCACCCGGTGCATTTGCGCCCTTCCAGTGCCACTGCATCCAGCGACCCGAGTTAACAATACAACCTTCTTCTTCAGCAAATAAAGTCGTTGGTAAGCGGAACACTTCAGTCTGGATTTCGCTAGGTTTAACATCATTAAACTCATCCGCTTTTTGCCAGAAAACAGAAGTCTCTGTTGCTAGCGGATCCATCACCACCATGTACTTAAGCTTGCATAGTGCAGCTAACGTCTTGTTACGGTTTGGCATAGAGTTAATCGCGTTAACCCCTTGGATAAAATAACCGTTCACTTGGCCGTGGTACATCATGTCGATGTGTTTAGTAAAGTCGTACTGAATATCCCACTTAGGTAACCAGTCATAACCAAAACTATTGGCCGCTGTTGCGTTCTCGCCCCAGAAACTCTTCATCTGTGAGATAAAGAACTTAGGATAATTAGACCAATAGTTAGTTTGGCCCGGACGCAACGCCTTAGGCGTGTAGTTATCGAGGTAAGTTGCTAAGTCAGTGTCGTTGTCATTTGGCAGTTTCAAGTAACCTGGCAGGTTCTGGCATAGCAGTCCCATGTCGGTTGCACCCTGCACGTTTGAGTGACCGCGCAGTGCGTTAACACCACCACCCAATACGCCGATATTACCTAACAGTAACTGCACAAGCGCCATCGAACGAATGTTTTGTGCGCCTTTAGTATGATGGGTCCAGCCCAACGCATACATAAAGGTCGCCGCTCTGTCATGAGTGTGAGTGCTACCAATTAAGGCGCAGACTTTCTCGTAATCTTCAACAGGCGTACCGGTAATATTACTGACGGTTTCAAAATCATAACGGGCAATATGATGCTTTAATAGATTCCACACACAACGAGGATGCTCATAGCTTTCATCGACTTTAGCGTAACCATCTTCATCAAGTTCGTAGTACCAAGAATCCTTGTCGTAAGTGCGACTCTTCTCATCAAAACCACTAAATAGGCCTTCATTGAATTCGAAATCTTCACGAATAATGTAACTTGCGTTGGTATACGCTTTTACATATTCATAGTTAACTTGCTTAGTTTCAATGAGGTATCGACATAGACCTAAAAGGAATGCGATATCTGTACCACTACGAAGTGGTGCATAACAATCAGCCAAAGCTGCACTACGGGTGAAGCGAGGATCGACAACCACTAACTTAGCGTTGTTGTGTTCCATAGCTTCTGTTACCCAGCCGAAACCGACAGGATGTGCTTCAGCGGCATTACCGCCCATGATCACCACGACATTAGCGTTCTTAATGTCGATCCAGTGGTTGGTCATGGCACCGCGCCCAAATGTTGGAGCAAGACTTGCTACCGTTGGGGAATGTCAGTTACGCGCAATAGTATCGATAGCCACTAGGCCAAGAGAACGAGCAAACTTATGAGTGATAAATCCACCCTCGTTTGGTTGTGCAGACGAGGTCATCATGCCTGTCGTCAACCAACGGTTTACTGTGGTGCCATCACTATTTTTTTCAATGAAGTTTTCATCGCGATCGTCTTTCATTAGACGCGCGATACGACCAAATGCTTCATTCCAGCTAATGCGTTTCCACTCATTAGAGCCAGCTTCACGAACTTCAGGGAAATGATTACGGTTAGGGCTATTAACATAGTCCACCAATCCAGCACCTTTAGGGCATAACGCACCACGGTTAACTGGATGATCCGCATCACCTTCAATATGGAAAATCGCTTTTTCGGCATTTTTGCCGTTACTGCCATGGCTGTACATCAACAAGCCACAACCCACAGAGCAATAACAGCAGTTATTGCGGGTTTCTTTTGCTTTCAACAACTTATACTCACGAGGCGCAGCCATCGCAGTGCCGGGCATTAATCCCAACGCTGATATCGCCGATGTGGTCGCTCCGCAGGCACACAGTTTAAAAAACTGTCGTCTGTCCATATAACCCTCACACAATTAATATTTATCCTACTCTGGCTGCGTTCATTTCATACCAGCATAGATTTGATTTATGTCATCCATCGCTCTTGTAAGCTATACGCTAAACATTAACTAGGACGCCGAGGAATTATCTTTAAAGTCGCCCAAACTTACAATTAATAACACACGCTGAAGATCACATAACAAATCAAACAGAACAAACCAAACTAAAACCCAAACCAAACAGCGTAATTAAGTTGAGATCGTAAGATTTCAGCGACATAACAGCATTAAAATTCAAAAATATAAAGATTAACAGATAGGGACAAAATCACCCACATCAAGCGGACAATATGTCTCATACGTTTATCCTAAAATGATGCTAACAAACAAGATAAAAATACATCCGATTGATGAACTGCGGCCCTAACGGTGAGCCCTACATAGATATTGATTAAATGAGACGGTAAAAAGTGCCTATTAACGAGCGTATAGATTTAGTTTTCTATCGATAGGAAATACGGGGATTTAGACAATATGACACACAAACAAACTGTCTGCGCTTATTGCAAATAGCGCTGAAGAGGGAGATTTGAAGCCAAACCCAATGGAAATGTACAGGAAGGAGCACTTGAAATCCGGAAATAGATAACTTTAAAGAGTAAGGTTCTACAAAATAACTTTCCTCCGAGGTATCACATTGACTTAATCATTAGTGACCGGGCTGTTTTCATTTTCAATCGGCAAGGTAACAATAAACTCAGCACCTTGACCTAAAATTGAACTAACTTGAATATTACCGTGGAGTTTATGTGTTGCGATATTATAGACAATACTCAAACCCAATCCACTGTCCCCTAAGCCTCGACGAGTCGTAAAAAATGGCTCAAAGATACAACAACAATCATTCTGCGAAATCCCCTTACCATTATCAGCCACAGTCAACACTAAATTGTATTGGCACATTGAGGCACTGATCGTTAACTTACCTTTGTCCATACTCTCAAATGCATGGATCATCGCATTTAGAATTAAATTAGTTAACAGTTGATAGAAATCACCCGCGTAAGAATTCAAAATGATGTCATTGGGGACCTCATTAATGATGTCCACCGGATACTTTTTGGTCTCAGGAGTTAAACTTTTCAATAATGAATCGACTAGATCATAAAGATTAAACTTCTCTTTATGAAGATTAGTCTGCTCAACCGCCACGAGTTTAAAATTACTAACAAGGGAAGCTGTGCGTTTAAGGTTCTTATCGAGTAAGAAACAAGTATCTTTGATCTCATTAAGATATTGATTAAAAACAACCTCAGTTAATGTATTGCTTTTGTAATACTGCTCTAAGATAACCAACTCCCTTGAAAACAATGAGGAAGCTGTAATTGCGATCCCAATTGGCGTATTAAGTTCGTGAGCAAAACCAGCAACTAACCCGCCTAACGAAGCCATTTTTTCAGACTCTATCAACTGAGACTGCATGTTTTTCAACTGCTGCATTGATTCGCTCAGCTCTTTATTACTTTTAGTTAACGCGAACTCTTTACTCTCACGCAGTGAAATCTCATTAGTCAAATCTCGCGTCCGCTCCTCTACCTTCTGCTCCAAGGTCTCTCTTGCTAAAGCAAGGGAGTGTGACATCTGATTAAAACTTAATGCGAGCTGGTAACTCTCCTTTGTTCCCTGGGGCGTTATACTACTATCAGTCGTTCCTGAAGCGATCACTTGTGTCATTTCAATCATTGATTCAAAGGGTTTTGCTAACCAGCGACCTAATAAACCAGCCAGTACTAGCACGCAGATAATAACCATAAAAAAGATGAAAACACTTAATCTTAATAGTTCATGATAAGCACTCATGACCTCCGCTAGATCTTCTTTTAATACCATTCCCCATTGCATTGATGGAATATAGCGAGTAGCAGCAATCACATTCTCCCCTCGGTAATCTTGGGCGAAAACAATGCCTCTAAGCCCTGATATCGCATTAGCAAGAGGCTTAGGTAGCGCAAACTCAGGGTACAAGTCTCCGATAATAACTTCAGGATCATATTTGAGCTTTGCCTGATAACTAAAATATCCATCTTGCCTCGCGGCAACCACCACTTCTCTACTCGAAAGATTACCACTTACATCTAAGGTGACTCGCTGAATAATCTGACTATCGATCTGAAGCACTATGACTCCCAGTAACTTGCCTTCAATCAATACTGGCGCTCCAATAAAAGCTGTCGCTTGCTCCAATGTTGAAGAGTATTCGAAGCTCGATGAGGATGACTCGAGGAAGTATTTTGCTTTTTGTATAACCCCATATAATCCAGGGTGAAATTGTTGCTCTATTGTTTGGTTTTTTTCTAGCTCATGTTGACTGGTTAAAGAGAATATCACCTCTTCTGAAGGGTTAATAAAAAGCAGATCTAAATAACCATAATCGGTATATTGCTGATACACATGTCGGTATTTTTCCAGTAGCGCAATATATTCAGCTCGTTGATTATCCCCCCCATGATAAAGAGCCATTAACAGCTCAAACACTTCTATCACCTCTGTAGATTGAGACAGAGTAAAAACATCGGCAATACGTTCACTGATGTAGTCTTCCACCTGTTTGACCTTTTTATCGGCAAACTGCGACAAGTGTTCTTGTTCTTGTGCTAATAAGGTGGCTTTAAAGGAGGATAAATACAGAGTGGATAGCAAAAGTGTAGGCACCATAATGCTGATAAGTAACCAGAAAAAAAGCACGCTGGACAGACCAAATCGTTTCATTTCAGCTTTAACTCCCGTACACGCTTAAGCCACTCCTGTTTGTTATGATAAGTAGGAAATGGACTTGGCCTAATTGGAGATTCACTGGACCAAACAATGTCAAATTGACCATCATCACGCACTTGACCTATGCGCACCGTTTTCCAGAGATGTTGGGTTGCAGCCTCCACAGAAACGACGCCATGAGGTGCATTCAAACTCTGATTTGCCAGTGTACTTCTGATCCTTAATGGTTCAAAAGTGCCCGCCGATCTTACCGCTTGAGCCCATAACCTAACCCCTACATAGGTCGCCTCCATCGGGTCATTAACCACCCTGCCAGCCCCAAATTCAAGCTTAAACGCCTTGATAAAACGCCTATTTTCATCACTATCAATACTCTGAAAGTAGTTCCAAGCAGCAAAATGTCCCTCCAACAGATCAATCCCTATCGCCCTAACTTCAGGCTCTCCAATGCTATAGGAAAGTACTTTAGTCTTGTTGATAGCATTCATGCCCTTAAAAAAAGCAATATTGCTATCACCATTTATCGTGTTTACCACTAAATCAGGCTTAAGAGCAGCAATCTCTTTAAGTGTTTGAGCAAGGTCTGATGATCCTAACGGAAGATAGGTTTCCCCTAACGGAGTAATACCACGGCTTTTAAGCTGATCTTTAATAATCATGTTAGCGGCGCGGGGAAAGATATAATCTGAACCCACTAAATAAACCCGCACTCCGATATTTTCTAATGCCCAATGGATACTTGGAATTATCTGTTGATTTGGCGTCGCGCCGGTGTAAATGATATTGGGTGACTGCTCTAGTCCTTCATATTGTAAAGGGTAGAACATTAGGTGGTGGTGCCTTTCAATAACAGGTTTAACCGACTTACGACAGCTCGACGTCCAGCAACCAAATATTACCGCGACTTTATCCTCTGTGATTAATCGCTCCGCTTCATTAGCAAACTTATTCCAATCAGAGGCACCATCGGCCAACACAGGTTCAAGCTTTTTACCTAACAAGCCTCCATCAAGATTAATTTCTTTAATAGCCAGAGAGATAACATCAACAAGATCTCGTTCACTAAAGGACATAGTGCCCGTCATAGAGTGCAAAATACCGATCTTCACCTTAGTATCTTGCTTAGTATCACATGCCTGTAATACTAAAAATAACCCGATAAATAATAAACTGATGCTCATAAATAAGCGGACTTTTTTTATCACACTATCTCCAAGTAGCAAGTATCAAATAAAGAGGTTTACTCACTCGTTAATTTTGGCAGATAAGTGAAATTTAGCTATTTAATGATTAAAAATCACCGGGAGACTTTAAACAAAAAAAGCCCGTAGCGAATATCTACGGGCTTTAATGACTTAACAGCCTTGTTCTGGAATCTGGTTAAAACAACTTAAGTGATCACGCTTTAGCTGTGACGCCTTCAAGAATAAACTCATCATGCTCAGTTGAGTCAACGATAGTCAGTACCGCGGTATCACCAACCACATTACATGAAGTCAGTACCATATCGATCAATCTATCTAATGCTGCAACAATGGCAAAGGCTTCAATAGGCAAACCCATCTGATGAATAAGCACACCTATCATCACCATACCGCCTCCGGGAACACCACCAGCACCAACTGAGAGTAGAAAAATACTAAACAGTAGTGTGGGGAGTTGTTCCATCGCGATAGGGGCACCAAATGCGTTGGCCACAAAAAAGATGGCAATGGTAATATAGATGGAGACACCACCCATGTTCATGGTTGCTCCTAGCGGCACACCAAAACCAGCAACGGCCTGCTTCACACCTAACTTTTCGGTCAATGTTCGCATCGTTACTGGAATCGTAGCATTTGAGCTAGCAGTTGAAAGTGAAAACAAAATCTGTTCGCGAGTCTTGGCACGAAACTCTTTCGCCGATACCGATGTAAAAATCCCTACAGCCATTGGATAAACAATAAATATCCAAGTCAATAACAGACCTAAAATAACAAATACATACTCGAGTACACTAACAAAAATCTCAGCTTCAAGGGTTGCACCTAACTTAAGCATCAAGGCAAATACGCCGATAGGTGCAAGTTGCATCACGACAGTAATAAGTTTCATCATCAACTTATTACCCTCGAGGAATCCCTGAGTTAATAGAGGCACGCCTTTACCCAAAGACTTAATCACGCCACCAACTAACAGAGCCATAAAGATAACTTGTAACATATTGCCCGATGTAAATGCAGACACGGGGTTACTCGGCACGATATTAACAATTAACTCAATCAGGTTAGGCAGTTCTGTTGCGGTGATCTGAACTCCCACTCCGCCAGTCATATCCACACCACGACCCGGCTCTAACAGCAGGGCTACCGCAAGGGCGGCAAAAATAGCAACGATGGTGTTAATGATATAAAACCCAAATGTTTTCCCGCCTAAGCGGCCGAAACTCTTTAAATCTTTAAGCTCTAAGATCCCACACACGATACTGACAAACACCAAAGGAACCACTAACATCATGATCATATTTATGAACATGGTGCCAACACCAGATGATAATTCGACAATTGTGCCGGAGAAGAAGCCAATATCGCCGAGTAGATATTGAATGATGGTACCGAAAATTAATCCGGAGAATAGACCTATAAAGATCCTTGTTGAAAGTGATTTTATCATTTTCCCGCCTTCAAATTAGCATGTCTTTTTGCATGCCTTCAAATTAGCATGTCTATTTTGCATGCCTGAGTTCAGCATCTAGTCAGTTAGGTACTGATGCTTTCTGAGGAGGTTAGCCCCCTACTTTGGCAACGATAGTGAATCATGCTAGCGATAATTTCAATGACAATTAAATCCAAGCCACTTTCCACATTAATGTAACACTAATTAAAAGGCTTACAGTAACAAGGTTCCGAAGGGATCATCAATAAAAACAATTTCATAAGTTTTACATTGGCATTACAAATACAAACTCTTTCATACAATCAGCACATATCGAGCTAGTTTTAAACGCCGTACTCATAATATTTTTAAGAATAATAATGCAAACAAAAGCCTGATACAGAGTAATCATTCAGCCTGTTCGAAAATTAGGGGTTATCGAGTCATTAAAAAGCAATAAAAAAGCCGATAAGGCTGTCGACCATATCGGCTTTTAAATTATAATAGTTATACCTCTAAGCAAAACCCAGCTCAACATCGCGAATAATAAAGTTACCAGTGTAAATAGGATCTGGCTCTCCAATGGGCTCCAGCTCAAAATAGTCCTTATGTTCTTGAGGCAAGCCCTCATAACCACAAATTACTTGATAGAGCCAGCTCTCCTTATCCCAAGGAAGTTCATTTTCACTCAAATATTCCAATGCAGACTGACTACGTCCAGAATCGATGACCGCACAGAAATAGCGATCGACAACACACTGATAAGTAAATTTTGCTCTATCAAAACGTTAAAGCTCAAACAGGGATAAGAGTAATTTATGTTCCAACATATGCTCTTGTTGCAAGGTATGGTGCTGAATTTTCATCAAATCAAATGCTAGATTGCATTGCTTAGGAAGGTGTTCTTGCGTCTCTAGGTAAGTTTTGGCATCTGTCTGATTCATCCACTCCTGCTCCACGCCTGCTAGTTGCTGTTTGAGCTTGATCGCCAGCTCACAGTCACTTGGTGTTAACCAGTAACTCGCACCACTGGATATAGCAATCTGTATTCCTGCTGGATCTAAATCACTAAAGCAGATCAACTTATGTGTATTAAAACGCCTAAAAAATTCATAAGCCATCCCTGTTTGTTGTCCAGGTTTCACATCCCCACGGTAGACCCACAGTGCCTCTTTAAGGCTATCCGGTATCCTTAATGCCTCTAAGTTGGCCATAAGAGTTAGGTTTTCGACTAACACGATTTGTCTATGCTCGATTGAGATGATCTCATGGGCTTTTATAGAGAGCCCTAACGAGGTAAAAGGTGTTTTGGCAAACTTTAGCCCGTTGAGATGAAATTTATTGAGGGTATTGATAAGCACGAAATCACGACTCACAGGGTAGCTATTGAGCTTCTCGTCTTTGTGGCCCTTAGCAATATTCTCTCGACTCTTTTTGTCAGGATAAGGGCTTAACAGATCTAACTTATCATTCAACCTGACCGTTTCAATCAGTGATAATCTGTTCGCAAAGGTAAACTTAAGAAAACCATTCTCTTCGATACCAAAGAAATACTCATCGCGTAAAATTTTGAGATATTTTGTATCTCCAATTTTAACTTTTCCCCCAGTAGGGTTATCCCGCAGTAAAGCTTGAGTAAACTTAAACACTCCTAGCTTCAAAATAGTCACTCCAACATAGTAAACCTGAATTCGAGGTAAGGTTACTTTAGGCTTATCACTACATCGCTATAGCTATAGTTATCCGATGTACCAGCCACTTTGACTTCTTTCATCTCAATATCAAACGCATCTTGTTGCTCATTGGTTAATGAACAATATGCGCTAAACACTAATTCAATCCAAGCCTTAGGGTGAATAGCTTGTGAGTCACCTTGCCAGCTTACTTGAGACGAAGTCCAAAACTCGACGGCGGAAACGGGACTGTTTTCACTAATGACTAACTCGAACAACTGCTCGGTTTTCTGGTCAAAAAAGTCCACTTGATAATCCACTTTTTCAACAGGAGTGAGTGTAACCTCACCGCTGTCACGCACTTTAACGGGCACGCTAGCCACTTGCTTACGCAGGGCTTGAACGATGGCAATCAATGAGGCTTCATGCTCTGTGTTATGGGTTTCGACATAACAGCTTAATGACATAGGTGGCGCATGTTTTAAAACATCAGGGAGCTCTGGGTCTTCAAACAGATTGTCATTAATTTCAAACTCTGGGTGTTGGCGTAAAAAACGCGCCATATTGCGCAGTTGACTGGCTTGCTTCTCATCTCGACGCAACCTGAATAAACTCAAGCGCATGTTATCAATGATAAAGCGCAAACGAGGTAACACCTGATTAAACCAGTAAATAAATCCAGTAATTTTACGTGCAAACTCATTGGGACAGGGCCAATTTATCCACTCGTAACAGGCTTCCGGATCGATCTGCTGTAACTCAGTCAATAAACTTTGGGCGTGGTTTAAATAACGTTCATTTTGTCTGATTTTGTTGGCTAAAGTACTCACGAAACCAAATTGGCTGACGATGCCATAATGCATGTTATCCAAGTTGGTATTGAGGCCATCTTTGGTTTCATACAGCAAGTCGTCTAGTTGATCGAGATAGAACTCGGCATCGTCATGCTCCTTTGACTGCACTGAAAGATGATAATCTTTAACCGTTTCATCCAGTGCATCAATCACTTTACCCATATCAGTTAATTGACGATAACTACTCTGCTTGCGCATTAAACGATTGAGCATTCGTTTAAAGTCAGTGGTCACTCGAAACTCACCGGGCTCGTCATCTGGACGCAGTAACCCAGCTTTGTGTAAGGTGCTAATGGTTTTAACGTCTTGCTCGTCACTGGTGATGCTGCCAAAAACGTAGGCGTTTGCTAACAGCTCATCATTCGCCCCTATCTTACGCAGTAAGACCGCGACTTGTCCCGCATCAAAGCCCGCCACTAGAAAAGTAACTCATCTTGCTGAACCTGTGGATCATTAGGTAATTCGACCCGCTCTGAGTCATTTAAAAACTCAATCAAGGTGTAAATAATATCGAAGCGTGCTGTGGCATAATAGCGGCTACTGCCTGGATTTTTACGCACAAAATAATGCATCTCTTCCAGCTTAGTAAATAGCGTTGCAAGTTGTTCACGAGTCTCCTCTTTATTGGTTTTAAAGGGTTTAATTGAGGTTAAACGACGTAACTGATCGCGCAGAGTCTGATCTTGTTCGAAAGGTTCAAATAGCTCGTTAATATTCACAACTGATTTACCATGGATCGGTAAATCCGCATTGCTTGCCGTTAACAATAGATCCAGAAATTCGACTAAGGGTCTAAAGGTGCCGCGCATCTCGCTAAATAGAGCCATGAGCTCAGCGGTATTACTACTATCTACCTTGATGTAAGTACAATAGTACGCATCCGCGCTTTCATGATAGGTTAATTTACGGTCAATATTTTCCAGGAAATCATTCACTCGTTCAAATTCAGCAGCAAGCTTAAGAAATTGAAACTCTTCATCAAATGCGGTTTCGCAAATAATGGCGCCCGTCAGTAATTGTTGCACGGTTTGTTTAAACATTAGCTTTGCTCCTGTGCCGTGACGCTCGCTTGTTTTTGACTTGCACGTAACGCCAGCAATTCGTCGAGACGGGATTGAGGGATCTCAGCATGATATATCTTATTATCTTTAAGCTTATAATGACGCTCATAGAGCGCCAGAATATGGCGATCGGTAGAGGGTGACGCTGATAAAATACAAATATGATTATCGCCAAACATCTGCAGCAATAGCGCAATATTTTCCGCCGCCAACTCACCTAGTTCATCCACGGGTAAGATTATTTGGCTACTGTGCTTACTCTCTCCACGTAACATACCAAGAATACCGGTGAACAAAGACAGCATCGCCAGATAGGATAATCCAGTCGAGCTAACTTTTTTAAGCTGACGGGCATTTCTGGCGTGTTTAACTTGGCCTTTCTCGGTGATGGTAAACTCAATATCAAACAAGTTGCTGTGATTAAGTACAAACCCTTCACTGGGCAAATAAACAGACAGCTTTTGCATCGCATAAACTAGCTCATCAGGGATTTCGCCAATCCCTTCACGCAGCTGATCACGGTACTGCTCGAATATTTTGGCAAACTGCTGCAATGGCCCCCAATAATCTAACTCTTCCTGTTTCATCACAGTGGTGACATTAATATCCGCCAACGCTTCGAAATGAGCCAGAGCAGTAACCTTGTTTGACAACTGCTTACCTATCTGTTTAATTCGATGGCCAAAGTTTTCAATATGTTGATAGAACTCATTAATTATACTGGCATTCACAGACACTAATTGATAAGTACTCTTTTGCTTTTGCTCTGCACTACTGAGTAAATCGGCGATAGGTTCACGATATTTGAACAGCGTTTTAGCAGCATCATAATGATCATTCTCTGCCACTAATTTTTGCCAGCTTTCGTAGAGTTCACTCGCGGCGTGGTCTTTTCTAAACCTTTCATTAAATTTAGTGAGTTGATCGCTTAGTCGCTTTTCAACCGTTTTAAATTGGCTTATCCAATCGGCACAAAAGCTCACACTGAGATCGGCCTGATTACTCGGCTGCTCTTCAGCAAACTGTGCATCAATGCCATGCTTAACACAGTTTTGCAGACTATCATTGAGCAAATTAAGCAAGTCATCGGTCGCTTGCTTTTGCAGATTATACTTTTTAATCAACTGCCTAAGCACAGTGATCTCACTTGTCAGTGAAACCTGTGAATCTTCTAACTGATTTTCGACACTGCGCTTTTGAACCATTCGGCTCTGATTTTCTTCGACTAAACCATTGCGGTGGCAATATCTGTTGTTCATAAAATGATGATATTTACGAGCTTTTTGCTCGAATTCGGTACACAGCTGCCGCGCAGTAATTAAGCCTTTACGCTCACTCACTCGTTTGTCGACTTCGCCATCAGGATCGAGTTTTGCTAAATCGGTATTTTGTTGTTTTTTAAGGTCTTTTAAACGTTGTTTATAATTAACGTCAAGTTGAATGTGTTCTTGGCTCAGCATGCTTAATTGTGTGTCACGATCACTTTCGACCACCATACGCTTTTCGAGAACTTGGTTATGCAATTCGTTACGTTGATCTTGGCAGTTCTCGTTAAACCGCTGCTGCTGTTTAGCATTATCCTTACCGTCGCTCTCAAGCGAGCGAAGCCGTACATTAACCTCTTCGGTGTACGCTTTAATGGCTAACTGCTTTTTAACAGCTAAGTTTTCCAACTGTACGTTCAACTGCTGCAGATTAAGCTCATTTTTTTGCAGATTTTGTGCTTCACGAGTACATGCTAATTCTGCCGCAGCTATCTCTTTGCCCAGCTGATTAATGTGCTCATCAAGCTGCTCAATTTTATCGGTTAGAATTTGAATATTCTTAGCAATAACATCACGTTTCTCACGCAACTGCATCTCATCTAAAAACAGTGAATCATTGCTTTGCAGTTGCTGTAAATCCAGAGATAAACCATAAAAACTATCACCACCAACCCATTGAGGGTCAAGGTCACAACGAGTGAGTTGCTCGCTAGTCAGTAATCGACCTATGTTATGTTTCCAGTTACTGGCTTGAGATTCATTATCTAGGTAGTGCTGCAACGAACCTGCAGCTGGGATCAATTGCGCTTCGATTTGAGTATATTCAGCTTTTAATGCTTCGAGTTGACGATTCCCTTGCTGATGTTTGTCGAGGTGTTTGTCACGTTGTTGACGAATTGAGCTTAATAGGGATTGAGACTGCGATTGAGTCTGATATAACTGATTTTGCTTATCTTTGGCATCGCTTAATGCGTGCTGGTTTTGTTCAATATGTTGCAATAAAGCCGGATCGAGTTGGACATGGTTTAATTCTGCTTTCGCGCTGCGTAACTCATGTTCAATATTTTGTTTTTTTAGCTGTAAATTAAGATTTTTATGACTAATTTGTTCCTCTAAATCACGGCTCTGTTGCTGATAAACTCCCTCAACTTTACTAAGTTGAGCAGCAGAAGCCACACTGATATCCGCCGATTTTTTCTCGTTCTCAGCTTGATCTTTAACATGTTGAAATTCCAACCTTTGGATCAGATCGGTAAACTTTTGTTGCACCTTACTCAGATTACCTTCAAACGCCTCGATGATGGCATTAACTTCGTTGAGCTCATTTTGGATATGAGGCGCTTTATCAGCTTGAAGCTGGTAATTAGGTGCGTCATCATCATCGAAAATCATTTTATCATCATCAAGTAGATCGATATGGCTTTGATCTGCACTGATTTTAGCTTGTAAATCAAAAATCTGTTTACTTAAAGCTTCAACGGTTTCATTGAGCTGTTTGTCTAACTCACTCAACCGCACCTGACTCTCTTGTTTCGCCTTTGAGCATTCTGTTTGCTTATCTTCAAGTCTCGCTTGATGCTCAATGATTTCAAAATGTAGATGCTGTAACTTAGTTAATAGGCTGTCTAAACTTGCAAAATCGCCTTGCCATAACCCAATCTTATCGGCGACCTTTTGCACTGCACGACTCGCCTGAATATCCGCAAGCCAGCTGGTGATCTCCTCTTTATTGAGGCTTATTTGCTCTTTTTCATCTACGCTGTTACGGGCAAGATGATCACTAGCTATCTCGACTAACATGCGTTTTACTGCTTCAAAATCGAGATTCTTCTCTATGGTTCCATTAATCACTTTTTCAATGTGTGGACACGGCAACTCACTAAATGCATAGCGATTCTGTAATTGACGAACTTCTTTTAATTTGCGGCCACTGCGTAAGTTTTGAATGACTTGACGGTATTTATCGATACCGAGAAAACTGGAACGATCACATCCCATCTGCCGATAACATCGGTCCACCTCAGATACGGTATAGGGCTTTTTATCTTCGCCAACAAAATAGTCACTATTATAGGCGCCATCGATAAATTTAAAATGTACTCCGCGGCCATCACTACTGGCCAATACCATACAAGTTTGACCATGAGGACGTTGGTATTCATACACCAACATACTTGAGTCACGGGGAAGGTAATAATCAGCAAAATTACGTGCTTGATCGACCTTACTAACAATATCGCTAGGACGCATACCATAGAAAAGTGGCAGCAGACGCATAAGGGAAGTTTTACCCGCGCCATTGGTTCCTTCAAGCTGAGTGTGTCCGGTTAAATCAAGCTCATTAACTTGGCCTTTCCAAAAACTGTCGATGATAATAATGCGCAGCAGAGAGTAGCCTTGTTGAACCATGATAAATCCTTGTATGAACGATATTTCGTACAGATATGCGATAAAAAGAGCGAACTTGCTAATTTATAAGGAATGATGAGTATTGTCGATAGTTACTGGCCCGAGTTACGCTTTTTATCAAAAAATTTTTAGGGTAAACACATTACACCATGTAATGCGAATCCTCTTGTATAGGGCGCATTTAGGCAATGATGGCGATTAAGTTAGCACTCGCCATCAAGCCGAGAGAGCATTAATTGACTATAGGAACATCAATGTTTGTTTTAGCTAAAGACCCGTTGGCCAGCCGAGCAAAATAACTTACTGTTTCTAAGTAGATAACATGACGTAAGCCGATGAGAGCAATTAGGTTAGGGATCGCCATTAAGCCATTAACGGTATCAGCCAGCAGCCAGATCATATCCAGATGAATAAAGGAGCCCACAGCGATTAAACTGAGAAATATCCCCTGATAGACACGATGACCTCGATCGCCCATCAAATAATACCAACAACGCTCACCATAATAGTGCCAGCCCAAAATGGTCGTAAAAGCAAAACACACCAAGGCGACAGTCACAAAATATTGACCCACAAGTGCCGAACCCCCACTGGCAAATGCGGCACTGGTCATCGCAGCGCCTGCGGTATCTCCGCTCCAAACGCCGGTAATGATCAATACTAAGCCTGTCATGGTGCAGATAATAATAGTATCGAAGAAGGTGCCAGTCATACTGACCAGTCCTTGCTCAACTGGTTCATTGGTCTTCGCAGCAGCAGCAGCAATCGGTGCACTGCCTAATCCTGCTTCGTTAGAAAACACTCCTCGTGCAATACCGATTTGTAACGCTTGTGCCACCGTAGCCCCTAAAAAACCACCCGCAGCAGAGATAGGTGTAAAGGCAGACTCGATGATTAAATGAAACGCTGGTACTATCTGCTCGCTAAAGAGTACCAAGATCCAAACACACGCTAGAACATAACCTAACGCCATAGTGGGCACTAACTTTTGCGCCACATTTGCAATACGCTTCACCCCGCCGAGCGTAACTGACGCAACCAATATGGTTAACACCAAAGCGGTGATCCAAGCTGGCACATGAAAAGCGATGGTGATTGCATCGCTAATCGCATTCACTTGGGCAAAGGTACCAATGCCGAAAAAGGCCACCCCCACACCGAAGAGAGCAAACAACTTAGCCATCCACGTTAACCCGAGTCCACGCTCGATATAATACATGGGGCCACCTGCTATCTGTCCCCGGGCATCAGTGGTGCGATATTTCACCGCCAACATACACTCGGCATACTTAGTTGCCATGCCAAAAAATGCCGCCAACCACATCCAAAATAGTGCTCCGGGACCACCAATTTTAATCGCGGTCGCGACGCCGACGATATTGCCCGTGCCTATGGTGGCAGACAGGGCAGTGCAAAGCGCCGCAAACGAAGAGAGATCGCCCTTGCCTATTGAAGGCCTAAACATTAATTTCAATGCTAATGGCAGACGAAAGACCTGAATAAGTTTCAATTTTAGAGTGAGGTAAAGTCCGGTACCGACTAACAGGCACAGGGTAAGTGGCCCCCAGACAATGGCATTTATATCGACCAGAAGTGCGGGCAATATATCGTTTATTAAAGTGTGGAAATTCATTGCTTTTCTCGAATATTAAACAGCTTGATTAATAAACGGAAGCGAACAAGAAATGGCTGTGGGTAGTCACTGACGAATGCAACCAACGATAAGCTCTACCTTAAAAGCAAGGTAAAAAGCGCAGCGACAAACGACAGTGACCTAGATAGCTATACCCAAGAGACCTCAAGGTGCTCGTTTCAGAGCCCCCGTAGGATAGCTGAACAAGGCAGTGATTGAGGATAATGGTTATTCCCTTGTCGATATCACTAACGCAGTGCAGGGATTCTACGGGAACTCCCGAAGGGCATGGCGAGAAGCAACATTTTTCTGTGTTATGAAATATTGAATTAGAATAACTAGTCCAACTATTTCATGCCTTGAACTCTGTCACTTCTCGACATGCTGAATCCTGCATCTTGAAGTTACTTGGGTATATACATAGCTATCACAGTCATCCTCTCCTCTGTCCTTTTGCCTGAGCGTTTCACCCCACAATAAACATCATTGTGGGGCTTTCGCCTTCGGCGCCGTAATATCTGTTAAAACAGACTTACGATCTCTCCAGAGGCTCGTCCAGTAGCAGTCCACGCCAATCACTATTGGCACCTGAAAGAGTATTTAGACTCAGACTCATTACAAGGTAATTGTCATTGTCTAAAGTTGCCTCGTCGGTGTGGGGGCAATTCCCCACTCTCCTGCTACCTTCATCCGAACGGATTGCCAGATTTAATCTTGTATCTAAATCTGGCAGTAGCACAGAGTGCAATAATCCTAGGGCTGACTCAAGACACATAGATCACACTTTTAGCTTCAATTTGTACAAGTGCGTTTTTTTTAAACAAGAAAAGCAACCGAGAGTCTAAAACAGCGAAGAAATAAAGACAAGAGTAAGAAAGCTGCATCCTGAGACTGGCTCAGGATGACAGAAAGAAAGATAAACCAATGGGATTAAAAGCTGGTTCTGCGACCTTCATAGGTATCGCACATACCTTGCACTTTATCCGCTTCAATAGGGCGAAGACCACTCATAACCAAGGTTTTAACACCGGTTCCAACGAGTGCATCGCCGCTGTGTAGTTCAAACTTTAACGTGACATTACCACGCTTACCGTCGACAACCAGTTCCTGCTCCACCAGTGACAAGGTCACTTGGGTAAAATCGAGCGTGGTTAAATCAAAAGACATGCTTTCATAGATAACCAAAGGACGCGCCGGATTAATCATTACCTGATGTTGCTTCATCATAGGCACCAGCACATGGATAAAGTTCAGCCCCGAAAAAGCAACATAACTGCGGATAAAGGATTCTATCTGAGTACTGCAATTTCTGACCTCTCCATGGCGCTCAACATTCAAATACAGCTTGTCTCTATCATCATGAATATTGAACTGCTCACCCACTGAATCAGGGAACTGTAATTTTACGCCATCACCAACCATGCCTTGAAAAGTAAAGCTCATTTTCTGGCTTAAGCCGTATTCGCCTAAAACCAAAGAAAAGAGCAGATCACCCGGAACACAAAAACGTTTAGCGCCAACATCATGAATAGGATTAAAGTCCTGAGCCACATGCTTAGCAAAATCACTTGCCTGAGATGGCGTAATCAAAACTGTTTTATTTTCTTTTTTAAAATAAGGTGTTAGAAACATATTCACTCAATGTAGTCACAATTAAAACCCATCGTCTCCAAGATGCAGAATGAAGAGATAGCTTAGGTATAGATAAAATAATCGCACAGTCTATAGCAAATATCACTAAACACTCACCCGATGACTTAGTCGCTGAACTTTAAACTTCTAGATTCGCTCTCCCACCAATGTTGTTGTTAACAAATGTAAAGAACCAGCCCATTAAGTTAATTTTAATACAGTAAGAATAGAGTATGCACGCAAATGATAATCAATCCCATTAACAATAATGTAGATGATTCGCAGTTCATATCCTATACGGAGCTCTTATGTCACACAGCACTACGCTATCCTTAAGTCTAATTTCAACGGCACTACTTACCGCACTTTCGCCTCAGGTTATGGCCCAAGAGCTTAACTCTCAATCGACCATGGAACAGATCAGCATCTTCGGTAAACACAACCCTATTAACACCGTACCTGGCAGCGCGCATCTGCTAACTGAAGCTGATCTTGAAACGTTCAGATACACCGACATCATGCGCACTCTCTCCTCAGTGCCAGGCATCTATATTCAGGAAGAGGATGGTTATGGTCTGCGCCCTAACATAGGAATGCGTGGTACAGGGCAGAATCGCTCTGAAAAGATAACTATTATGGAAGACGGTGTTCTGGCAGCTCCTGCTCCTTATGCCTCACCTGCAGCCTACTATTTTCCAACTTCAGGCAGAATGCAGTCGATTGAGGTACTCAAAGGCAGCTCAACAGTTAAGTATGGACCTCGCACCACAGGCGGTGTGATCAATATGCTCTCTCGTCAAATTCCAGAAGAGGAGCTTGCGGGTAAGATAGATGTCGCTGCAGGCCAAAATGGCTTTGCCAAAATACATGCCTATGCGGGTGGACAAGGTGAACGAATTGGCGCAGTCGCCGAAGTGTATCGCTACCAAGCCGATGGTTTTAAAGATATCAATGGTGTCGGAGGCAATACTGGTTTCGAGAAAAGCGATGCCCTTGCCAAAATCAGCATTCGCTCAGAAGAAGGGGCTAAATATGGGCAAATTGTCGAGTTTAAGCTTAAATACTCAGACGAAGTCTCAAATGAAACCTATATGGGGCTCACCGATGCTGATTTCGAAGCGACACCTTATGCACGTTACTCTGCCTCACAAAAAGATGTGATGAATACTGAGCACAAACAGTTTCAGATCAATCATCTCATTGACTTCAGTGATAGCCTGACCTTAGGCACAACGGCTTACTACAATGGGTTTGCCCGTAACTGGTATAAAGCAGACAGAGTCGGCGGAGACAGCCTTAAAAAAGGCGGGATCGAAAATGCATCAGCATTTGATAAGAATCCAAACTCTGCTCCCATTGATGTGCGCGTAAAGGCCAATAATCGCAGCTATGTCTCTCAAGGAATACAAACTGAACTTAACTGGTTTTTAGATAGCCATGAGATCGCCTTTGGTGCTCGCTACCACGAGGATTCGATGGATAGATTCCAGTGGACAGATCAATATAACATCGATGCAAATCAAGTCATGACCTTGACGGAGAGCGGTATTCCCGGTACCGATTCAAACCGTATCGACAGCGCCGAGGCCATAGCCCTTTACGTGCAAGATAAAATCCAGTTAGGCAACTTCAACATCACAGCGGGAGTTCGCTATGAAGATGTCACTACCAATCGACTCGATTGGGGCAAAGATAACGTACAGCGTGATGGAAAACCCATTGAAGACATCAGTAACAGCTTTTCAACTTTGCTTCCTTCACTCTCTGCCACTTATCAGGTCAATGATAACTGGCTAGTATTAGCTGGCGTTCAAAAAGGCTTCTCACCTGCCGCGCCTGGCAATGCAGATAGAGAAGAGGAAAACAGCTGGAACTACGAGGCGGGTACACGTTTCAACGCTGGTGAGTTCAACTCAGAAGCGATATTCTTCTATAGCGACTACAGCAATATGCACGGTAACTGTACCGCAGCTCAAGGCTGTGATGAAGAGAACCTCGACAACCAATATAATGCAGGTGAAGTGGCAGTATCTGGACTTGAATTGAGCTTAGGCTACCAATTTAACGCTGCAGGAGATATCAGCTTTCCAGTAAAGTTGGCGTATACCTACACCAATGCTGAATTCCTAAATAACTTTGAATCTGAATTTGATGCTTGGGGTGATGTGACTAAAGGCGACAAACTTCCCTACCTAGCGGAAAACATCCTCTTCGCCTCAGCGGGCGTTACAGGTGACAGTTGGGAACTAACTTTAGCTGCACGCTATACCGGTGATATCCGTACTAAAGCCGGTCAAGGTGATATCGCTCAAGATGATCTCATCAAATCAAAAACCATTGTCGATCTATCGGGACGTTACTTTATCAGTGAAGCGCAAGAGGTTTACCTCACTGCAGAGAACCTTTTTGATGAGAAATATATCACCACAAGAATTCATGGCTCTAACTTTGCGGGTAAACCACTGACTATTTCAGTGGGCTATGCGTACAAATTCTAATCACAACAAATAAGTTTCACATAAAGATTAGAATAATTTTGCCAGATATTGTCTTCAAGAAAAGGTGAGCCTTCTAGTTCACCTTATTCTCTTTCATTAGAAAACACTCATTATAAAACAGAGTCTTACTCTCTCTCCCAGCCCATCAACACTTACACAAATAAACTCACCTTCAATTTACCTTTAATTCACAAACATTGATCTTAATCAAAAACATAATGATAACGATTTGCATTATCGGCAAACATTGTTAGAATTTAACAAAATTTAATAACCTTTGCACAACACTCGGGAAAAGAATGATGATGAAGAAAACATTACTTGCAACAGCCTTAGTTGGCCTATTTGCCAGCCAAACGGCTTTCGCTTCTGATGAGACCCAAGAGCTACGTAAAATCATTGAGCAACAGCAACAAGTACTTCAAGACTTAGAACGACGTCTTGAAGCAACAGAAACTCGCGTCGAGCGAACTGCCGACGTAGTTGAAGAAGTTGCAGAGTCTAATAGTGCGACGACCATTGGTGGCTATGGTGAACTTCATTACAACAACATTACCGATAACAAGACAGGGAAAGACAAGAAAGAGGTTGACTTTCATCGCTTTGTTCTTTTCTTTGGTCATGAATTTACTGAAAATACCCGTTTCTTTTCAGAACTAGAAGTTGAACATGCACTATCTGGTAATGATAAGCCTGGTGAAGTAGAGCTTGAACAAGCTTACATTGAGCATGATTTTAACAACATGTTTACCGGTAAAGCGGGTCTATTCCTGATCCCAGTTGGTATCATCAATGAGACTCACGAGCCACCAACATTCTATGGAGTTGAACGTAACCCTGTCGAGAAAAATATCATCCCATCAACTTGGTGGGAAGCGGGTCTAGCACTTAATGTTAAAGCAGCTCCTGGCTTAGCTTTCGACGGCGCCATTACCAGTGGCCTTGAAGTTGCCACAACGGGTAGCAAGGCATATAACATCCGTAGCGGTCGCCAAAAAGTAGCCAAAGCCAATGCTTCTGATCTTGCTTATACCGCACGCGCAAAATACACAGCTATACCGGGACTTGAACTTGCAGCAACAGCTCAATACCAGTCTGACATCACTCAAGGTGTAGGCGGTGTTGATACAGCATCGGCAACTTTGCTGACCGCTCACGTCATTTACAGCATTCAAGCATTCACCGTTAAAGCCCTATATGCACAGTGGGATATCGACGGAGCAGAAGCTAAAGCACTTGGACGTAATGATCAAAATGGTTGGTACATCGAGCCATCATACCGTATCAATAACAGCTTTGGATTGTTTGCTCGTTACAACGAGTATGACAATGAAGCTGGTAATAGTGATGACACTAAAATCACTCAAACCAATGTCGGTGTGAACTATTGGTTACATGAAAATGTCGTCTTTAAAGCTGACTATGAAACAGTGGGTGGCGCTAAAGATGCTGACGGTTTCAACCTCGGCGTAGGCTACCAGTTCTAATCTACAAAATAAGTTCCTAGGTGCTAGGTTCTAGGTGCTAAAAGCCGTAGCTTTTAGCACCTTTCTCATTTTTTACCTAAACTCAGACAGTTAGGATCTGAAACTTTATTTATTGCTGAGCATATGATGAAATTAATTCAAACATTAGCCATTGCTATCACATTAAGTTTAAGTTTTGCAGTGCTCGCTAATAGCCAGTATCAAGCACCAAAAGCGTTTATCAGCCAAGCCTTCAACGCTCCCACTCCTAAGGCTAAGGTATTCTGGATCGACGATGAGGCTCAACAGGTCATTGAAAAGATCTTGTCCCATAAATTTAAGAAACTGCGGATCCGCTACTGGCAGCAGGAGGGAGAAACCGTCTGGATATTAGATGAGATAGGTAAAGAAGCCCCGATCACTGTCGGTATTCATGTGAAACAAAAACAGATAGCCCAAACTAAAGTACTTGTTTATCGTGAAAGCCGTGGTGATGAAGTACGCCACGATTTTTTTACCGATCAATTCAAAGCCGCCAAGCTCAATAAAGAGCTCAAGCTCGACAGACATATCGACGGTATTACCGGTGCTACCTTGTCAGTCAGAGCACTAACTAAACTTTCACGTATTGCGCTCTGGTTGGATTCACGAGTAACAAGAAGCTAGTGATGAAACTCTGACTCTAACTATCGTTACCTGATATGCTTGTTATGATTTCCACCTGACAGAGTTAATAACAAGAATAATAATGGCCCATAAACATCTCCCTTCCAGCAGAAACCGTGTCAGCTTAATGCTTAAAAGACTGCTTAGGCCTTGGCATCAATGGTTGGGGATTTTCAGTGCCCTTTTCGTCTTGCTCCTTGCCATAACGGGCATATTGATCAACCACAGTCATCATCTTGCTATCGATATTAGCCATGTCAAACAAGCTTGGCTGCTGGATAATTATGGCATTACACCGCCAGCTCAGATAAATATTTACCAAACATCACCACTACAGCTCGCCAGTTCAGACAATCTTGTCTGGGTAGATAAGCATCTGGCACTCGAAGCCAACTCTACCATTAACGGCATCGTCCCCTTTGGCGGTATGTTCATCGCTATTGATAGCGATAACCTATACCTCATCTCTGCTGAGGGAGCATTACTTGAAAAGCAAGATCTGAGCACAGGCTTACCTTCAGGGCTAACATCTTTAGCCAATGATGGTCATATCTGGATAAACACTGATAGTGGCAGCTATATGGCCGATGAAGACCTTATTGAGTGGACTCAGGCCATGCCCTTTGTCCCACTGACTTGGGTTCAACCCTTAACGGAAGTGAGTAATAGCTCAGTAATAACGGCAACTCAAGAGATCTCACTATTAGCACGCTCACACCACCTAACCTGGGAACGCGTCCTGCTCGATATTCACAGTGGCCGTTTCTTTGGTGTTTTAGGGCCCTGGTTTATGGATCTGGTTGCCCTTGCTCTGATATTTATGTCACTGTCTGGAGTGTATTTGTGGCTGCAGCACAAACCAAAACGAATTAAACGAAAGTAAATTCGTTTAATTCGTTAAACCTAGGGTTCATTGTAACAACTTGAAAGCTCTATCTCTTGAACCTATAGTAACGAGCTCACGAGCATTCTCTCAGGCACAGAGTGCCGTCCTAGCTGCATTTAGCAAGACAAAGCCCGTTCTATCTACATCAATATTAATTGCGCCAGTTTTTCTCTCAACCAGATATGCGCGGGATTAAACTCATTACGTTTATGCCACATCATATTGTGTAATACTGGCTTACTTTTAAAAGGAGGGGCAATACATTGAAGGTTGAATATTTCGGCGTATTTATCTGCCATGCTACTACAAGTAGTACCGATACAATCGCTCTCTGATATCAGTGCCATCATGGCGATGAGTGAGTGACACTCACAACTGATTTTACGCTCACGGATCACCTCTTCAGTAAAAAAATCCAGTGCAGTAAGATCCGAACGACGCACTTTAATGATGATATGTTTCTCTCGGTAAAACTGATCTTTATCTATGGAGTCATGGATACGTGGATGATTCTTACGACAGAGCAGTGAAATACCTTCGCGATAAAAGAGTTGATTTGTATAGGAGAGGCTTGGCAACTGCCCAATATCGATAGCTAAATCGGCTTTTTGTAGACTCAACTGCTGCTGCAACTGCTCCTCGTCAGTCGGAGTCAGCTTAAACTCAATATCACACCTGCCCATCTCTGTGTCCAGTTCAACCAAAGGTTGCAGCAGACTCATCATGGGTTCATTAACATAAACCACAAATGAACGTGGTGTTTGCTTATCAAACCCCGACACATTACTTAATGCGCTATTGACCATGTTATAAGCAGGAGAAACTTGATTGGCAAATTGAATTGCCGCATTGGTCGGTGATATCCCTCGCCCTTCTCGCACAAAGAGCTCCACCCCAAGCGTTTTTTGTAACCGCTTCAATGCTGCACTGACGCCTGGTTGGGTCAAGCCTAAAGCGTCCGCGGCTAAAGTGATAGACCGCTGTTGATAGACCTCTAAAAAGATCGCCAGTAAGTTAAAATCGAACCTTTTATCCATAACTCCCCCAACCAATACTAAGGCTTTAATAATACATAAACCTATCAACATATAAATAAATTAACACAGGAATAAGTTAACACATACAGAATAGTTATGTTTTATCTAAAGCTGAGTTTATTGGTTAGAAAAAGTTCCAAGCCTATCCTATCACCAAGATTTCAAGACAAAGCAATCATGGCTATACCAATCAGAATAAAGATTTGATCGCTCAGCGAGAGTTAATCGGTCCTGAGGCAAGGCAACGAGTGAAGAGCATAGTTATTCTACGGTTAAGCTCGTTAACACAGCATCAGAACCGCTAAAACTCGCCTGTTAAGGAGTGTTTTTGGCTGCCTACTTCAGCGTTGAATGAATTCATAAGGGAACAACCATTATGTCATTCATTCGCCATGAATTAGTTTGCCAAAAAACACTCTGAGTAGATCAACTTCTTATGCTGATTGGTATCACTCCCAAGGAGAGCCGACACGTTTTGTCTTTACCCATTTTTAAATCTCTAAGGTGATTATTATGAAAAACAAGATGATGAACAAAACCATTCTTGCAACAAGCATCGTTAGTCTGCTCTCTTTTAATCTTGCAGCTCATTCCCACGATGAGGTTGAAAAACGCAACCATGAACATGAGCATATCAATGCCACTGAGATGGCAGCATACAAGGGAAAAGCAGCAACAATTCATACCACAGCCGCCAATAAAGCGCTGGCTATGCGCTTGCCATTTGCTGATATGACCGCATTTGAACAACAAAAGCGTGGCCTCATTGCCGCTTTTGGCGATCACGACGCAGGTAAAGCAAGGTTACAATTTAGCGATATGATGCAAGACATCGAGCCAACAGCCTTCCCCGATACAGTGAACCCCTCTATCTTCCGTCAAGGCTTAATGAACTACCAAGCAGAAGGCTTGTATCAAGTGGTTGATGGCGTTTATCAAATTCGTGGTAATGATATTGCAAATATCACTATCTTTAAAACAGATAATGGTTATGTGATCAACGATCCTGGCTTACTCGATGAGACCACTCAGCTTGCATGGGAGTTTGCTAAGCAGCATCTGCCTGCGCCTCATACCATCCACGCAGTGATCTACTCTCATCCCCATGGCGATCATTTCGGTGGTGTACGCGGCTTAAGTACAGACTTTAGTGATGATGTGAAAATTGTTGCCCCAGAGGGATTTGTACAAGCCTTAGCCGATGAAAATATGTTGGCAGGAAATGCCATGTCACGCCGCTCCAACTACCAATATGGAGTCACACTCGGTAAAGATGCTCATGGGGCGGTAGATAACGCCATCGGGTTAACCACGGGCATCGTCGGTGATCTAACCTTGATCACGCCAACACTGGATATATCTGATAAAACAGAAACCCACACCATAGATGGTGTTAAGTTTGAGTTTACCAATGTCCCTGGCGCTGAAGCCCCCGTTGAAATTATCACTTGGGTCGAGAAGTACAACACCTTGTTTACTGGTGAGCTTACCTATCATGGCATGCACAATATTTATACTTTCCGCGGTGCAAAAGTACGTGATTCATTAGCTTGGAGTAAATACCTCACCGACATGAAGCTTGCTTACGGTGACCGTATCGAAGCGTTAACCTCTTCTCACTCAGCGCCGGTATGGAATACAGCAGACATCAATGAGTACATCACCCTACAGCGTGATAACTACGGCTTTATTCATAATCAAGCTCTGCGTTTAGCCAATCATGGCACTACGATCAATGATGTAGGGCGTGAGATCGACAAGATAATCCCAGAAGCCCAGTTTAATACTTGGCACACCAATGGCTACCACGGCTCATACTCACATAATGCCCGCGCCGTCGTTAACCTCTATTTGGGCTACCATGACTTAAACCCTGTCAACACCAACCCACTAACGAGCCAAGACAAATCTTGTGTTTATGTGGAAACCGCTGGAATCAACACCTTAATGAGAGGCGCGCAAGCACGCTTTGATAAGGGCGAGTACCAGGCCGCTTCTCAGCTCGTTAACGATATCGTACTGTGTGACCCCAATAACCAAGCTGCACGTAACCTGTTAGCCGACTCTTTTGAGCAGCAGGGCTATCAGTCGGAGACCATGGCATGGCGCAACTCTTACTTGTCAGGGGCTTACGAGCTACGGACCAATACCATCCATGAGTCGATTAAACAGAACTCGGCAGACATAGTGGCTAATAGTCCGACACTGAACATCCTCGATTACCTTGCGGTACGGTTAAATGCACCAAAGGCAATTAAGGCTAACTTAACCCTGAGCTTTAATCTTGTGCATCCAGACAGTAACGAGTTTTTCTATTCAGAGATCTCAAACGGCAATATGGCCAACGTCAGTACGGAGCAAGAAGTAAAAAGTGCTGATGCCACCTTCTACATCAACAAAATCGATCTCGCTAAGGTGATGACAGGTCAAACAACACTCGCTGAGCTGTTAAAGGGCCAACAAGCCAATATCAAAGGTCAACAGGACTTTATCCAAAAAATCATGCCAAACCTAGATACCTTCAGCCCGCTGTTTGAAATCCTACCAATCGCAGAACAGCAATAGACCATTCTCTTGGTTCTTGGGGAATGCCCCAAGAGCCAGTAACAAATCACTCCCCTTCCTTTTTTAGAGGCAACCGCCTTTCTCTACTGAGCCTACAATATGAAAAAATTATCCTTAATCAGCACTCTCAACCTCATTACTCCCTTGAGTTTGGTAGCACTGTTTTTTACGCCAACCGGTTTTGCTCAGCAGTGGGATGGTGAAACTCAAGATATGTCTGACCCACTCGCGGTATACACTCAAGCGGGTGTGGGCGTTGCTAACCAAGGGATTAACTTAAAAATAGGCAACGCCTATGACACCGGAGATATAGATACCATGGCGATGAACATCGTCGAACTAAAAGGCGTAGGCGGTGACAGCCTTGGTCTAGATGGTAATAACTCTATCAACAACTTACGTTTTCGTAACTTCAACTTAGACAAAACCAATGGCCGCGGCTCGCAAGTTGATGTGAACTGGGACTTTAATACCAACCTAGGAAGTGCATCTTACAGTTTTATTCAAGCACTGCCGGCATTGGGTCCACTTCAACTTTATCCACTTGCAGGCATAGGCGTCACTCTTACCGATACTGCAGTCATTAGAGGCGATGAAAATCCAGTTGGTAGCGTGGGATACGCCATTCCATCAAGCTTTGCAGTGGTGGGGACTTATGCAAAAATTGCCATCACAGATAAAATCTGGCTTAACTATAACCCCATGTATATGACCACGTTAAACAGCAACCAATATATGTCGGATATGATGGATGGTTTTTACCACGAAGTGGTGGCCAGTTATCAGATAAATCCCAGACAAAATATTCGATTCTTCGTTAACTATGCAGCAACTGAATTTAATAAAGATAACAATATTGACTGGCGAATTGAGTTTAACCACCAGTTTTAATCATAAACTATCATAGAGATGCTCAAAATGCCCATCTAACGCTATAGGCATTTTGAGCATCTCTGTTACAGAAAACCGATCTGATTAACCCAATTATCAATGTCGATCTCTTGATAAAATTCTAAATTTCTGGTTTAATCGAAATATAAAGTTGTTTCGATAGCGACAAATTAGGCACGACATCAAAGGCATTATTATGAGTAACATGAACGTTCAGTTAGTGGATAAACAGATCACCGATGAATTGTGTGAATGGTCAATTATGCACGGTATTGCCTTTAAAAATAGTGATGGCACCGCAAGGCACTGTCCATTCAGTATTGCACCTATTTCTATGAAACGACATGTTTATCAGCATTTATTGAAAGTGACTCCCTTACTCACCAAATTGATCAGCCGGGTGTCTGAAGATCATTTATTTCTGCAGTCATCATTGAGTAAGATGGCGAAAGCAGATCCATTTTTCGAACGTTTAATGATGCTACATCACCAGATCCATGGGATTAAAGGTCAGCCATTATCTCCGGCTCGCCAGCCGCTGCTGCTGATGAGAACCGATTATATGGATGACCGTCAGCAAGGAGCTAAAGTCATTGAATTCAATGGTATTGCAGCAGGTATGGGGCCATTTGGTAAACGGATCACTCAGTTGCACCAATTTATGCAAAACCAATGGCCAGAGATCTATCATGACTGGGCTGAATCTCTTGAGGCAATCTCTGCCGACAACAACTGCCTTGAACAATTAGCTGACGCTATTGTTCACTCTGCACGTAAAATACAAGCAGATTTCAATGAAACAGACCAAGCCACTTTCTTGATGATTGTGCAGCGGCATGAAGACAATGTTTACGATCAGCACCTGCTTGAAGTTGAACTTAGAAAACAAGGCATTAGAACCGTTAGACGAACCTTTGATGAGCTGGCATCTCAAGTGTATACAGGTGAAAGAGAAAGGCTAATGCTTAGAGGGGTCGGCACTGTTGACGTGGTTTACCTACGTGCTGGTTATCAATATATGGACTATTTTGCTCCCCAATTGCGTGAAGATATCTGCTGTCAAACATTAAGCCAAACACGAGCCTTTATCGAGCAACATAATGTTGCTGTTAACGCGACAGTAAGCCAGCAGCTAGCAACCAGCAAAACAATGCAGATGATATTGACTATGATGCCTGAACAGGAGTTTGCCCCTTGGGGGCTTTCTCTAGAGGAAGTGAGGCTAGTGAAAACCGTATTGGCTGAAATGTTACCTATCAATCAAGATGTTATCTCATGGTTTGCATCCGAAGCAGATCAAAATGAATGGGTTTTAAAAAACCAAGGGGAAGGTGGAGGTCATTGTATCTTTGGCAATGAGATCAGTGACAAGCTTAGTCAACTGAAAGTTGGTCAGTATGATGCCTGGGCACTAATGAAACGCTTGCATCCACACGAGCGTGAACGTCCAACCATTGCAGTACGTGATGGTGAACAGATAAAAGTCGATGACTTAGTCAGTGAAATTGGTTTGTTTACTGCTTTTTTTAATGGTGAACCAGTGACTGAATTGGATGGTTATGCGGGTTACCTAGTACGAAGCAAGCCAGCAAAAGAGAATGAGGGCGGTGTACACAGTGGTCAAGGAATTTTAGATTCTATCACCTTGGTTGATTAGATATCATTTGAACAGACTACCAGAACTTCAGGAAGCTCTGGTAGTCTACTTCATGCAACGGCTTTGCTGACTTCTATTTGGGAAGGTTTTCCCAAATCTTGCCCAAATACAGTATCCCTAAAAATATGCTCAATATACGAGATTATTTAAATATCCTTAATACTTATTTGGCTATTTATTTTTTCAGTAGTGGAAAAATTAGCTGAACTGGTTGTCTCTAATGTTAACCCTCTTGTTTCTGGGGCCATCAATACTGAAATAACTAAGCCAAACAGAGATATTGCCGCACCGACTAATAAGGTAGATGAAATACCATAACTCGCCATAAATAAAGGTAAACCATAAGTAGAAACTATGGTGCCAATACGGCTAAAAGACATCACAGCACCAATAGCTGACGCTCTAATTTCTGTTGGGAAAAGCTCATTGGGATAGAGCCACTGTAAAATACCAGGGCCTCCAGAGAAGAAGGCATAAACAGCAAAAGCTCCTACAATTAACCATATACTGGGATTAGGTACGGTTCCAAGAAGTGCCAGAGAAGCAGTCATTATACCGAAACTACCGATTAACAGTGGTCGACGACCAATTGAGTTCAGCCAATACATGGCAGGGATGCAACCAGCCATAAAAAATATACTGATAACGATATTACCGATAGCCGAGTCTTTTCCTTCTGAAAAACCTAATTGGTCAATTATTTGAGGTCCAAATGTATATATAGCAAACATAGGAATGACCTGACAAGTCCATATCGTACCAATAAATATAATTCGCTTTAAATATATAGGTTCAAAAAGCTTACTGTATTTTGTTTCTTCAGCCGCTTCAAAACTAATATCAACATTTGGGCCAAAGAACTTATGCATTATTTCACGGCATTCATCAACCCGACCTTTTTTAAGTAACCACCGTGGAGACTCTGGTAGATGATAACGACCAAATAGAATTATGATACAGGGAATAATGGCACTACCAAACATCCATCTCCAACCATCTTGAACATCGTAAAGGAGGTAGCCAACCATATTGGCTGCGGTAGCACCTATGTACCACATTGCTGCGATGAAACCCATAGTGAATGCCCGCTGTTTCGTCGGTGAAAATTCGGCAACCATAGAGGTAGCAATGGGGTAATCAGCACCAATAACGATACCAATTAAGAAACGTAAAACAACCAGTTCAATGGGCGATGAAATAAACATAGTCGCAAATGAAAGTACAGCAATGGCTATGATATTAATCATGAACATTTTTTTACGACCAAATATATCAGCTACGTAACCAAATAGGGCGGTACCAATAAATAGACCCGCTAATGTGGCTGCACCAACTAACCCTATCCATTGGGTATCTAACTCTAGTTCAGGGGTCAGCTGCTGGAGTGCAAGTCCAATAATGACTAATACATAGCCATCTAAAAATGGCCCACCGCTACCCCAAAGCATTATTTTTCTATGCAGTGGAGTGAATTCCATATTATCGAAGTTTGTTCTTGGTTTCATGCTAATTACCACCAAATATATTTATTAAAATCTATGTGATTGCGCCAATGGATATATTAACGAACTGAATACACACAACAAGTCACATTAATACTACGCACTATAAATATAAAAACGGTGATAAAGACAATATTTCAGATAATTTAAAAGTGAAAATTAAACATTTGAGATCTAAAACACCATATTTAAATTTACAACTTTATTTTCATTCAGCCAAATAACAAATAGAATTAATTACATTTAAATTTCACAACGAGAAATAGTTGAAATTAATTTCAACTATTTGTTTTTAATCATGCGTTAATATACTATTTACTTTCGATATTACCCATATCGGTATTCAACGCCAAATGTTCCTCGAGGATATTCCCATTTTTCTAATATGGTATCACCGCATAAAAACTTACACGTACCACATTCTAAACAACCTGCAGAGTCAAATCGAATCGTTCCGTCCTCTTCAAGTTTATATAAACCTGCAGGACAAGCATTTATGAGCTTACGATACTCATTCATATTAGGGTTATCTTTTAAGATAATATGTGAATGCCCTTCGTCTACGTAGAATTTATTGACGCTCAATTTAACATCTACATTAACTTTTTCGGTCATATCGAAGTGACTCCTTTAATGCCATCTTTAAGCAGGTTCATGTAACCTACCTCTTTACAATGTTTCATAATGGTCTTACGCAGTGGTTGCGATTCGCGACCATCAACAGTAAACAAACTTTCCATTATGTCGGCAACCATCTTCGGATACTGGTTAAAGATCCGTGGAGTCTCCATAAAAGCTGGTAGGTTTTTATACAGTTTCAGATCTTTCATCAGGAAGCTCTCTTCCAAAAGAGTCTGATATGAAGATAAACCCGCTGCACTAAAATCATTAGTTTCACGCGCGGCTAAAACTGCTTTAGCCGCCGCTTCTCCTGAGGCTATGGCAAGATCCATACCGCGAACTGTATAGCCAATATTTAAACAGAAACCTGCAGCATCTCCGGTGATCAATACGCCATCATCGACCAATTTAGGCACCATGTTCAATCCGGCTTCAGGTACCACATGACCCGAATACTCAAGTAGCTTACCACCTTCAATCAATGGCTTAATCATTGAGTGGTTTTTGAAATCTTCCAACATTTGCGGAACGGTTTTATTTGAACTGCCTATATCGTGTAATCCACAAACGATCCCCAGTGACACTGAAGTTTTGTTGGTGTAAATAAAGCCGCCGCCCATCAAACCATTTGCAGGTGAGCCAGCGAATAACCAAGCCGCACCTTCATCATCGCAGAGATTAAATCTGTCCTGAATGACCTCTTTTGGCAGTTCAATCAACTCTTTTACGCCTACGGCCATTACGCCAGCACTAACTTTAGGCTTTATCATGCCTAGTTTTTCACCCAGCACGGGGTTAACCCCCTCAGCCAATATGACTGCCTTAGCCAGCAACTCATCACCGTCAGCTCGAACACCAATAACTTTTCCATCTTTGGTGATCAACTCATCAACGCGAATACCGCTAATAAACTGGGCACCCACCTCTTCAGCTTTCGCCATCAACCATTGGTCAAAATCCCCTCTTAATACAGTATAAGATTCTTGAACAGAGGTTTGTGCTCGACCATTATGATAATCTAAAGTGACACCGGTATCATCGGTTAAGAAGGTCACTTTCTCTTTGGTCACTCTTCTTTCTATTGGTGCTTCTTTAGCAAAACCAGGCATAATTTTCTCTAGGCTATGGGCATAGAGTCGGCCTCCTGTCATGTTCTTACTTCCGGCAAAATTACCACGCTCAATAACGAGGACGTCCGCTCCCTCTTTTGCTAAAACATATGCGGCAACGCATCCTGCAAGCCCTGCTCCAACGATAATCGCGTCAAATACATCTTCTGACATACAAATTTACTCTTCACATAGTTTTGGTATTAACACCGGGCTTATGTTCACTCGGTATTTGCTGGAGAGGCAAAACGCCCCGCGCTTAAATTAACTTTTAAAGGCGTTGATCAGTGCCGGAACCACCTTATTTAAGTCACCGACAATGCCGTAATCCACATATTGGAAAATAGGCGCATTCTTATCTTTGTTGACCGCCAGAATCGTCTGAGAGCCTAATGCACCCACCATGTGCTGGATCTGGCCAGATATCCCAAGAGCCAAATAAATTTCCGGCTTTAACATAACACCAGAGACACCGATATAACGCTCACGCTCCATCCACTTTTCTGTTTCAGCAATCGGTCGAGAACAGCCTAGCTCAGCACCTAGAGCCTCACCGAGCTCCGCTGCCATTTGCAGATTCTCTTGTTTACCAATACCGCTACCAATTGCAATAACGCGCTTAGCCTTACCTAAGTCGACACTTTCACCTTGCTTAGCACGGCGCTCGATACACCTAATAGCAGCTTTAGGTTCAACAAATGCAACTGAAATAGCTTCACCAGTTTTTGAGGTATCGACTTCAACCGCTTCAAATACACCATTCCCAAGCGTCACTATCGCAATGGATGATGTGATTTTCTCTTCGCCTATGGCCAAACCGCCATAAACCATATGCTTAGCTGTGACACCGTCAGCCACAGTGACTTCAGAGACATCATTGATAACACCGGCATTAAGTTGTACACCTAATTTAGCCGCCAATGCTTTACCGCGCTTAGTGGCGCCTAGCAGCATTAAAGTTTGAGGGTCACCATTAGAGATGATCTGAGCTATGGTAGCCGCGTAATCTTCAACTATTTTACTGGACTCTTTTTCGCCCAAATAATACACATGGCTTGCACCCAATGAGTACGCCTTGCTAATCTCATCTTCAGATCCCAGTACAAAAGCCGACACTTTTTCGCCTAACTGAACACCAGCGGCGATAACTTCAGGTAAACGGGAGGCGACATCGCTAAATACCCATACACTAGACAGTTTGCTCATCATTCTTTCCCTTAATTAAGTGCTTTACGCAGGTGATCTGCAAATGCAGCGATTTGTGCTTCATCATCACCATCGATAATGATCTTCTTACGATCGCTTTGTTTTGGCGCCAATACTGATACTGATTCAACCAGAACAGGTATCTCAGCAAGTTCGAGATCGTCGACACTTAACTTAGTCACCGGCTTTCTAGCGGCTGCCAAAATAGTCTTCATTGATGGGATAGATGGCTCATTGATATCGGTGGAAACTGAGATAACTGCTGGTAACGTGATCTCCAATACTTCCACTTCATCGTCTAAGGATCTTTCTACGGTAAGTTTACCGTCTTGGACTGAAATGATTTTACTTACGGCATTGATGGTCGCGACGCCCAGTAACTCACCGAGCTGTAAACCCACTTGTTGGGCATATAAGTCACCAGAACCATCACCACAAATAATCAAGTCAAAACCATTTTTCTGCGCAGCAGCAGCTAAAACTCGAGCGGTTTGATGGGGAAGCGCCTGTTCAAATTTATCGTCAACGACCACAGTTAATTCATCGGGTCCACGAGAGAGAATATCTTTACGGGCTTTAGGATTGTCTAAAGCCTTACCGCCTATACTTAGCGCCGTAATACAACACTCACCAACCATTGCCTTGATTCCGACAGCGGCTTCTACTGCATTGAGATCAAACTGATTGATCTTCGGTGCTGCTTTACTCATGTCTAGAACACCGCCAGCTTTCACTGCGATATCTTGCTCTTCAGGAACTAATTTGTAACACGTAATAATTTTCATTATTTCTCCAGTTTAGACATTACACACTTCTAAATTTAGTTTATGGCTATATTCTCAAGGAACTCACCGATACAACCTCAGATAATGCTTTGACGGTCAAACCGCTGCATAATTATTATTTGTTGCCAATCTAACGTATCAATAACTTCAATATATCGATTTTATAGATACACTTATTATGCCTACATTATATTCTAAATCTGAAGTTTAAAAGCGTGCGGGTTATTAATACTTATTGCTTCATCAGATTGGACAATTATAAGACCAGAATTAGCAATGCTAATGTTATACTGGTCACACTTATTAAGAGTTGTTACTTCTAACATCTTTAGTGTTTCTAACGTTACTATTAGCAACTCTAATAATCGTTAAGTTTAGGCATGAACCAGCCTTAACCTTAGCACTTTCAACTATAAAAGTAATAACCATATCAGCTCTGCTAATAGCACAACCCAGTACTTATAATATTAATATTAGCCCTACTAATAAGCATCTTTAGTAGTACTAATATTACTATTAGAAATATTGTTTTGTATCATAAAAAATATATTTTACTCCCGTAAATTTGGCATTAAAACGTTTATCACCACCAAGCAATAGTAACTATAAAAAAGATTAAAAACAATAAGTTAAAATAAATGTCAAAAGTAAACAACAAACAGCAACGTCTAATTACTGACAACTTTCAGTCATGTTAAAAAACGATCTCAGGACCATTTTTTGTGATGTGCATATCATTCATTTAGAGGCTATTTATTGCATTCGCCTCTATTTAAAACGTTCGTGATAACGATCACTGTATATGACATTAATGGCGTGCATTATTATTCCGAAAACCAAAAGACATTATTTAATAAGTCACCATCATTAAATCATTACCTAAAGTCGATTGGTTAGAAAAAACAAAAGGTACGTTAGGTTATTTAAATTTGCGTCCTTAACCCATTCTTAATAGTTTGCCTTGAGAGTCGGAACATAACCCCTGACTGACCATAAGCTAATACTAAGTTTGAAAATACACAGATTAAAAAACTTATAAACTTTAAATTTTGTCCTCTTAAAATAAGATTGAGATTTATTAAGATGAATAAAAAAACTACCGATGTAGATTCCACTGTAGGAAAGAAGAAGGTTACTATTGACCCGAAAATCTTTTTTCCTTCATTGCTTGCCGTCATATTACTGTCATATTTGACAGTAAGAGACTTGGATGCCGCTAATTTAGCTATCAGCGAAGTATTCCACTATCTAACTCACTCTTGGGGTTGGCTTTTTGAGTGGTACATGGTCTTCATGGGAGCCGGTTGGGCTTGGTTGACCTGGGGACCTTACGCTAACAACCGCTTAGGTCAGGAAAAACCAGAGTTTAGTACAGCAAGCTGGGTATTTCTGATGTTTGCCTCTTGTACCTCGGCAGCGGTGTTGTTCTGGGGTTCATTAGAGGTTTACTACTATGTTACCTATCCCCCTTTTGATATTGAGCCTTTGTCTATTCAAGCCAAAGAGCTAGGACTTGCATATAGTCTATTCCATTGGGGACCTTTACCTTGGATGGGATACGGATTCTTTACTGTGGCTTTGGGTTACTTCCTATTTGTAAAGAAAATGGATGTGGTTCGCCCCAGCGGAACCTTAGAGCCAGTTTTAGGTAAATACCACAAAGGGTTTATCGGTACCTTTATCGATAACGTCTACGTCGTGGCGTTGATTCTAGCCATGGGTACCAGTCTTGGTTTAGCCACACCTCTGGTAACTGAATGTATCCAATGGTTATTTGGTATTCCACGTACCCCAGCCGTTGACACTATCGTTATCTCTTCATGGATTGTATTCAACGCAATTTGTGTCGCTTTTGGTCTGACTAAAGGGATTAAGATCGCTAGTGATTTAAGAAGTTATCTCAGTATTATCATGCTTGTTTGGGTATTCCTTATTGGCGCAACCAGTTTCACTGTGAACTATTTCACTGACTCTGTGGGCATCATGTTAGAACTACTTCCTCGCATGTTATTCAATACGGCTTCGGTCAGTGAAGGCAGTTTCCCACAAGACTGGACCGTATTCTACTGGGCTTGGTGGGTCGTGTATGGCATCCAGATGTGTATCTTCCTCGCTAAGATCTCTCGTGGTCGTACTGTACGTGAACTTTGTCTAACTATGGTCGCTGGTTTGACTGCTTCAACTTGGCTCCTATGGACCATTCTTGGCAGTAACACCATGAATTTGATGAATGAAAATCTCATCAATATGCCGCAACTTATCGAACAATATGGTGCCGCCAGGGCGATTATCGAAACCTGGGCAGCATTACCCTTTAGTACTGTCACCATGTGGGGCTTCTTCATTCTATGTTTCCTCGCAACGGTCACCTTAGTTAATGCCTGTTCTTATACCTTAGCCATGTCCACTTGTAAGGGTGCTGATGCTGATAACGAGCCGCCTATTTGGGTCCGTGTTGGCTGGTCTGTACTTGTGGGTGTCATAGGTATCGTGCTGTTGTCACTAGGCGGATTGAAACCCCTACAAACAGCAATTATTGCCGGTGGAGCACCGCTAATCATAGTTAACGTCATGATTATCATCTCTTTCTTAAAAGATGCTCGCAAAAATAAATGGAACTCTTAGGTGAGGCCTTTATGCCCGGCTTTGAGACAACTGATTGTAATTTAGAGGAATAAATGATGGATTTTAAATTAACTGACGAGCAAGAGTTATTCGTTTCTGGTATTCGCGACTTAATGGTGAAAGAGAACTGGGAAAACTACTTCGCAGAGTGTGATGAAAACAGTAAATACCCAGAGCGCTTTGTTAAAGAACTTGCCGAAATGGGGATCGACAGCTTGTTGCTTCCTGAAGAGTACGATGGATTCAATGAAGGCATGGTGACGCTAACGGCAATTTGGGAAGAGCTTGGCCGATTAGGCGCACCAACCTATGTTCTGTACCAGCTACCTGGTATTGCCACAATGCTCAGACACGGAAACCAAGATCAGATCAATAAGATCATGGCACTGCGTGGCACAGGTAAGCAGATGTGGAACTCAGCGATCACTGAGCCAAGTGCAGGTTCTGACGTGGGTAGCTTGTTAACCACTTATAAGAGAAAAGATGGCAAGGTCTATCTAACTGGCAGCAAGTGCTTCATTACCAGTGCCGCCGGCACACCTTATATTGTAGTTATGGCTAAAGATGCCGATTCAGAGAAGCCTATCTTTACTGAGTGGTTTGTCGATATGTCTAAGCCGGGTATCAAGATGAGCAAGCTGCCAAAGCTTGGTCTGAAGATGGACAGCTGCTGTGAGCTGCAGTTTGACGAATTCGAACTAGAAGAATCAGACATGTTCGGCATTGAAGGCAATGGCTTTATGCGCGTTAAAGAGGAGTTTGACTCTGAGCGTTTCTTAGTGGCATTGACTAACTATGGTGCCGCTTACTGTGCATACGAAGATGCAGCAAAGTATGCCAATCAGCGTGTGCAATTTGGTGAGGCTATCGGTCGCTACCAGTTGATCCAAGAAAAATTTGCTCATATGGCTATCAAGCTTAACAGCATGAAAAACATGGTTTATGAAGCAGCTTGGAAGTGCGATAACGGCACGATGACATCGGGTGACTCTGCTATGTGCAAATTTTATTGTGCAAATGCAGGCTTCGAAGTTATCGATTCTGCCATGCAAGTTCTAGGCGGTTACGCAATCGCTGGCGAGCACAGAATCAGCCGTATGTGGCGTGATATTCGTGTAGACCGCGTATCTGGTGGCTCAGACGAGATGCAGATCTTGACCTTAGGTCGTGAAGTGTTGAAACGTTATCGCTAATTTGAGACTGCGATAAAGCAAACTAGGTATTGAGTTGGTGAATACCTAGTTTGAACAGCCCGTTACACCTATTAAATTAATCCTAATTATTACTATTTTCCCGGCGCTATTGCCGTGATGAATTTTTGTTCGAATATAAGAGAGATGGGTATCATGTCAAAAAAATTGTCCACCCCTACGTTTGGTCCTCTTTCTGGTTTGAGAGTGGTGTTTTCTGGTATTGAGATTGCGGGTCCTTTCGCTGCGCAGATGCTTGCAGAATGGGGCGCTGAAGTCATTTGGATTGAAAACGTAGCTTATGCCGATACCATTCGTGTACAACCAAACTACCCTGAATTATCACGTCGTAATCTCCATGCGCTATCGCTGAATATTTTTAAAGATGAAGGCCGTGATGCATTCCTTAAATTAATGGAAACCACCGATATCTTCATTGAAGCCAGTAAAGGTCCGGCATTCGCTCGCCGTGGTATTACTGATGAAGTGCTATGGGAACAGAATAAGAAGTTAGTTATCGCTCACTTGTCTGGTTTCGGCCAGTACGGCACCGATGAATACACAAACTTGCCAGCTTACAATACGATTGCACAGGCGTTCAGTGGCTACCTAATCCAAAACGGTGACGTAGACCAACCGATGCCAGCATTTCCGTACACTGCTGACTATTTCTCTGGGATGACAGCAACCACCTCTGCCCTCGCCGCTTTATACCGAGTGCGTGAAACCGGTATTGGTGAAAGTATTGATATCGCTATGTATGAAGTGATGCTCCGTATGGGTCAGTATTTCATGATGGATCATTTCAATGGCGGCGAAGTTTGTCCACGTATGACCAAAGGTAAAGATCCTTACTACGCAGGTTGTGGCTTATACAAGTGTAAAGATGGCTACATCGTGATGGAACTCGTCGGCGCCATGCAGATTGAAGAGATGTTCAAAGATATGAATATCACTCATCTTTATGGCGGTGAAGAGGTTCCAGAAGGTACACAACTTATTCACCGCGTGGAATGTCCATTCGGCCAACAAGTTGAAGACAGTTTAGATGAATACTTAGCGCAAAAGACGATTGAAGAAGTATTGGCAAGGTTTGCTGAATTGAAAGTCGCCTGCGCAAAAGTACTGACGATTCCTGAGTTAGAAGGCAACCCACAATATATTGCTCGTGAATCGATCACACAGTGGCAAAACATTGATGGAAAAACCTGCAAAGGACCGAACGTAATGCCTAAGTTTAAGAATAACCCAGGTCAGATTTGGCGAGGTATGCCAAAGCACGGTATGGATACCGCTGCAATTTTGGAGAACATTGGTTATTCAGCAGAACAAATTCAGAGCTTAAGTGAAAAAGGTTTAGCGAAAGTATCTGAGAGTAAGTGAGGCTAGAATAATGGATATCGTTGGTAGCAAAACCTTAAGATGCATGTGGGAAGAACGTGCTCGTAAATTTAGTAATAACACAGCCTTGGTTTATGAGGATGCTGCTGGCGATGTCCTAGAATATACTTATAGTCAATTAAATAATGAAATAAATAAAACGGCGAACTTATTTCTCAGCTTAGGTATTAAGCATGGAGATAGAGTAGCGGTGCGGTTGTATAACAGTCCACAATTTATATTCTGCTGGTTTGGATTAGCAAAAGTAGGTGCCATTATTGTGCCTGTTAATTGTCAGTACTTATTTGAAGAAAGTAAATTCATTATTAATAAATGCTCAGTAAAATCCGTCGTTATAGAAGAAGAGTTCCTACCAATCTATACCAGAATGGTTGAGGAAGAAAGTAACTCGATAAATAGTATTCTCGTCACTCGACCGACGAACTCTGAACTACCGAGCTCAATGAACTTCGATAAATTGATAAGTGATCAACCATCAGAACTCACCAAGATGGTCACCATCAGCAGCGACGATGTTGCTGAGATATTATTTACTTCAGGTACAACCTCTCAACCAAAAGGTGTGGAGATCACTCATTGTAATTTGCAGTTTGCGGGCTATTTTACGGCGTGGCAAACCAGCCTGAGATCTGACGATGTCTATTTAACCATGATGCCAAGTTTTCATATCGATTTTCAATGTAATGCCGCGATGGCAGCGTTCACTGTTGGCGCGAAATTGGTGATGTTAGAGAAGTACAGTGCACGCAAATTCTGGAAACAAGTCTGTGATTACAAAGCCACGATCACTCATAGTATGCCGATGATAGTTCGCACCTTGATGTTGCAACCTGTAATGCCGTTTGAACAAAAACATTGCCTACGAGATATGTTGTTTTTTATGCATATTTCAGATCAAGAAAAACAAGACTTTGAAAGCCGATTTAACGTGCAACTCTTTAACTCCTACGGCATGACAGAAACACTCGTCGGATTAATTGGTGATAGCCCTGCTGAAGAGCGTCATTGGCCCTCTATTGGTCGACCAGGTCTTGGATACGAAGCTAAGATTACCGATGACGAAGGCCAAGAGCTTGCTCCAAATGTTATCGGTGATCTCTGGGTAAAAGGAGTCCCCGGTCGAACGATTTTGAAAGGTTACTATCAAGACCCTAAATCGACAGCGGAGGTGCTAAGTCCAGAGGGCTGGCTTTACACCGGTGATAAAGCTTATGTCGATGACAACGGCCTATTTTATTTCGTTGATAGAAAGACAAATATGATTAAGCGTGCTGGTGAAAATATTTCCAGTACTGAAATAGAAAAAGTTTTAATGTCTCATCCTGTTATTCAAGATGCCGCAGTGATTGGTGTGCCTGATTTAATTCGTGATGAAGCGGTAAAAGCATTTGTGATATTTAATGAAGGTCAATCATTAACGGTTGAAGAAATATTAACATACTGCGCTAATAATTTAGCGAAATTTAAAGTCCCATCTTTTGTTGAAATAAAAAAGTCTTTCCCAAGAACTTGTACTTGTAAAGTACAAAAAAAACTTCTTATGTGAAGTTAACCTAATTAGCTTTTTAATAAAAGAGTCCCTAGTGGCTCTATATTGGAGTATTAACATGAGTGAATCACTACACATTACACGTAATGGCGCTATTTTAGAAATTACCCTTGATAGACCAAAAGCCAATGCAATTGATGCAAAAACAAGTTTTGAAATGGGTGAAGCTTTCTTGGCATTTCGCGAAGACCCTGAACTGCGCGTTGCTATCATTACCGGTGCTGGCGAACGCTTTTTCTCTGCGGGTTGGGATCTAAAAGCGGCGGCTGAAGGTGAAGCGCCTGATGCGGATTTTGGCCCAGGTGGCTTTGCTGGTCTAACAGAGATTTTTGATCTCGATAAGCCAGTGATTGCAGCGGTTAATGGTTATGCATTTGGTGGTGGCTTCGAACTTGCGTTAGCGGCAGACATGATTGTGTGTTCTGAAAATGCCAGCTTTGCTTTACCAGAAGCCAAATTAGGCATAGTACCAGACAGTGGTGGAATGTTGCGTCTACCTAAGTTATTGCCACCAGCCATAGTCAATGAACTGATGATGACAGGTCGCGGTATGGGCGCTGAAGAAGCACTTCGTTGGGGTGTGGTAAACCGTGTGGTTGCAAGCGATAAGTTGATGGAAACAGCTCGGGAACTCGCACAGCAAATCGCGCAAGGTGCACCTTTAGCCATTGCCGCAATTAAAGAGATTTATCGCGAAACAGCTGAACTATCAGTCGAAGAAGGTTATCGCCATATTCGTACTGGAAGTTTGAAGAACTACCCTTCAGTTTTACGTTCAGAAGACGCGACAGAGGGTCCATTAGCCTTCTCTGAAAAGCGCGATCCTGTTTGGAAAGGTAGATAGGCTTTAAAGAAAAAATGTTTGATAAGACCTGATATCCACATGAGATATCAGGTTTTATCTTAACTGGTTGTCGGTAGTGAAAGGATGTACAGATGGCATTGAAATTAGAGATGCAAGGGCAAACCTATGGCCCATTTATTAATGACTATACCGCTAGAGATGTCATGCTATTTGCACTGGGATGTGGTGCTGGGAGTGATGGTAAAACTGATTTAGATTATGTCTACGAAAAACAGTTAAAAGTATTGCCTATTTTTGCCGCCACTCAAATTGTGGATGCGGAAGTCACGAAAACCATTGATTATGGCTTTAATTGGGGTGGCTCTTTGCATTGGGGATTTGACCTGCATATTCATCAACCATTACCTATCAACCCCGGCAAGCTGAGTACTAAGGTATTGCTAAAGGGATTGTTCGATCGTGGTGAAGGTCGAGGCTGTTTGGCTCAACATATTGGAGAAACCTTTAATGAGGCTGGCACCAAACTCTTTACCAATGAGAGTTGGGATTGTGCTTTGTTTGACGGTGGTTTTGGTGGACCTAAAGCACCAAGAGATATCGTTGAAATTCCTGAACGCGCACCAGACTTTGAGATAGTAGAGTATATCCCTCTAAACCAAGCGTTGATCTATCGCTTGTCAGGAGATGATCACCCACAACATGTTGACTGGGAATATGCCCAAGAGTTTGGTCACCCTAAGCCTAATTTACACGGAGTCAGTACTGCAGGTGTAGCATGTCGTCATGTGATCCAAGCGATGTTTCCTGGAGAACCTGAACGTTTAACGCGCTTTAAAACACGGTTGACTAAGTCATTGTATCCGGGGGCCACGGTAAAAACTCAAATTTGGAAGTGGGACGATAACAGTATTCACTTCAGAGTCATGGATGCAAACGATTCTGAAATATTTTACCTAAATTTCGGTTTGGTCGAGTGGAAATAAATACGACTAATCCAAGTACCATCTAGTGGGTTGAAGAGTGAATTTGATATGCCGTGTTATGAATTTGAAGGACTAATTCCCGTTGTTGACCCAAGTGCTTATGTCCACCCAACCGCGGTATTAATTGGCGATGTGATTATTGAAGCGGGAGTATATATTGGTCCCAATACGTCACTGCGGGGTAATTATGGTCGCTTGATATTGCAACAAGGTTCCAATCTTCAAGATGGCTGCATCATGCATGGTTATTGCGACATAGATACCATTGTTGAACGAGATGGCCATATTGGTCATGGCGCAATCTTGCATGGTTGCGTGATCAAACGAAATGCACTAGTAGGCATGAATGCCGTAGTGATGGATGGCGCAGTGATTGGAGAAGACAGCATTGTTGCTGCAATGAGCTTTGTTAAAGCTGGGTTTCAAGGGGAGCCCAAGCAACTCTTAATCGGACAACCAGCAAAGGCGGTTCGCACAGTGACGGAGCAGGACTTACATTGGAAGCGGTTAAATACACTAGAGTATCAGATGTTGGTCAATCGCTCTGCAAGCTCTATGAAACCAGTGGCCCCCTTAATACGAGTTGAGATTAACAGGCCTAGGTTAAAAGGGAGCACTGAGGTTCAAACCACTGCACAGAAGACGTCATAGATTTAATGATTAACCACGCCATCTGAATTCCCCAATGCTTATTATTAGACGGTAAATTAACACAATTTAATACTGCAATAGCAAAACTATTATTGAGTTTGCTCACGGTATTAGAGAAGGAAACTAGTATGCAGTTAGATCCCAAAGTGGCACTTTTTTTACAGCAATTGCGTGATTCAGGTGCTCAAGCCTATGAAGATATGACGCCTGCTGAGTCACGCCGTTTAGAGATGAATGAACTGGTTAAAGTCCAAGCCAGTCGCATGCTTGAACCCATTGCCACAATTGAACATAGCTTTATTCCAGGGCCAACAGCGGATCTTCCTATTCGAATATACCGACCAGAAAGCAGTAATACTGACACATTACAGCCCGCGCTCATTTTTATCCATGGCAGTGGCTGGGTCGTGTCTAATATTGAAACTAATGACCATTTTAGCCGAGCCTTGGCGAATCGAACCGGATCGGTGGTGATTGCCATCAATTATCAAAAAGCCCCTGAGCATAAGTTTCCTATTCCTATGGATGATTGCTATGCATCAACACTGTGGATATTTGAACATGCAGCGTTATTGGGGCTTGATGCTAAGCGTATTGGTATTTTTGGCGACAGTGCTGGTGGCAACCTTGCCGCTGCAGTGACCTTAAGATTGCGTGACGAAGCTGGACCAAAACTAGCCTATCAAGTGTTGGTGTACCCAGCAGTACAATATGGTTGGCAAACACCTTCTGCTCTGGCTAATGCTGAAGGTTACCTATTGCAACAAGCAAGTATGAAATATTACTGGAGTCATTATCTTCGTAGCGAAGCGGATGCGAAAAACCCGTACTGCTCGCCATTGGGAGCACAATCCCATAAAGACTTACCTCCAACACTTATCTACACGGCAGAATTCGATCCACTGCGTGACGATGGGTATTTTTATGCACAAAAGCTGCGAACCTGTGGTGTGTCAGTCAAATACCGATGCTATAACGGCGTGATTCATGGATTTATTAAAATGCTTGGGGTATTTGATCAAGCCGAGGAGTTTCTTCAAGAGTTAACTCAAGATCTGAGTAATATTTTAATTAAGTGATTAACACAGAGCCAACTAATGAGATTTAAAACATTAGTAACGATATATTAAACTCACGAAACCATCGTGTTTCGTGAGTTTAATCTTGTTGTAAGAAATTTTATAACTCCATGATAATATATAATGTTTTAATGTGCGCACGATTACATTCTCAACATAAACTCTTGTGCTAATCTCATCAAAATAGTATTGGATTTATGTAGTATAAAATGAATAATAATATTCCATTAAGGGCGTTGCAAATATTTGAGTCATGCGCAAGATTAGAAAGCTGCTCTCTAGCCGCTAATGAATTGAGTATTACGCAAAGTGCGGTATCGCAACAAATTAAACAACTGGAAGACTATTTTTTAGAAAAACTATTTTATCGCAATGCAGGAAAAATAAATCTAACCGATGCAGGTCTAGAACTTAGGCAACGGCTTTCCCCAGTATTTTATGACCTTAACAGTGTTTGTTCTAGCTTAGTACAGACCATGTCTGGTGAGGTTCGAGTTCACTCCTATACCTCTCTTGCAGCTCGCTGGCTAGTACCCAAAATGGAACAGCTTAGAGAACTCTATCCAGAGCTTAATATTAATGTTGGCATGTTTCAAAATGATATTGAAATGAGTGACATGATTGCTGATATTTTTATCGTAACAAGAGAGTCTCAGGATGGTTACACTATCATTCCATTGGTTAAAGAGAAACTAATTGCATTTTGCAGCCCTAAGTACCTTGAGCTTTATAATGAGATAACCCTTGATAATTTAGATCAACATTGTTTACTGTATTCTAAACATAAAGATTATGGTGTTGATTGGGAATCTTGGTTTAGGGATAATAGTTTAGTCACGAGTTCTTCACAGAAAAAAATCATTTTCAACCACAATATGTTAGCGGTTCAAGCAGCCATTTACGGTCAAGGTATTGTATTAGGCTTAGAGCAAACATTAAAAGTCGAACTCGATTCTGGCACCTTAGTTAAATTAGATCTGCCTTCCTGTTATTCAGGATTCACCTATTATATTGCCTATAAGACCTCCAAGAAGCGAGATGCGAGGATCATGACAATTGTCGATTGGATCTATAAAAATTACCCGAGTCTTTTATGATTGTTTATTCTTGTGACAAGATAAAATAATATCGGTAAAAATATTTGGAACTTGCTATCAGGCAAGTTCCAAACAAAGTTAACTCACCCCCCTGTAAGTTGCTGCCACCATGAAAGGGGTTCACCGCAATTCTTAGCTGGGTGATAACTGGCATCCAATGCTGGTAGTGCAATGGAGTTCACGCAGCCAGCCTGTTTCGCAACACCGGTAGTTTTGTCAAAATGGCCATTAACCACACCGCTGATTGGCGTTCTTCTTAAGCTGATCGGTGGGCGAATGCCGAGAAAGTCCAGATACACCGCCATGGCACCACTGCTGCCATAAAGACCAGTCTTGCCATTGTCATCACGGCCCACCCAAATAGCAGCGACGTTACGCTCATCGAACCCGGCAAACCAGGAATCACGAGAGTCATTACTGGTACCAGTTTTACCCGCTAACCTTGTATGTGGGAAAGTTCGTCCAAGTCTGGCTGCCGTGCCGGATTTGACCACTTGAGTCATGGCATATTGTACTAGGTAAGTCGTGCTAGGATTCAAAGCCTCACTCTGCTCCACTCGTTTGACTGGCAAGGGATTATTTTCCATATCCAATACATCTGTAACCGATGACAATCGGCGGTAATGGCCGTTATCGGCGATAGTTTGATAGACCTGAGCAACCATTAATGGTGAGCCATTAACTGCCCCCAGCAGCATTGAAGGATACTCTGATACCTTATCTCTCCATCCCGCCTTATCAAGCGTGGTCGCCACACTACTGACACCTATCGCCATACCTAAGTTGACGGTCGGTACGTTGATCGACTTTTTAAACGCCGTTAACAGTGGCACTTCGCCTCTGAATTTTTTATCGACATTTTGCGGCGACCAACTCTTACCTTGGCCGTTGTTTAAGGTGATAGGTTGATCTTTCAATGGGGTCGCCAATGTGTATTTCGCCGGCTGATTTAGGGCAGTAGCATAGACAAAAGGTTTAATTAATGAACCTATTGGGCGTCTTATCTCAACCGCACGATTATACCCTTTATAACCAGGTGCTTTATCGCCGACCATAGCGGCAATACCGGCTGAATACTTATCTGTTACCACCATACCGACCTGCAGATCCTGATCATTTTTCCCTAAGCGAGCCATGGTCTTCTTCACCGCTTTCTCCGCCGCTTCTTGCGCCATAGGATCGAGTGTAGTGTAAACCTTTATCCCAGACTGCTTTAACAAGGAGTCACCAAAACGTCTAGCCAACTCATGTTGTACCACCGCAAAAAACGCCGGTAACTTTTGATGTACCGGCTTATTAGCACTTCTCAGACCCAAGGGCGATTCAACCGCGGCGGTATATTGCGCAACACTTAGCTTACCGTCCTCCATTAAAAGGCGTAGCACTAAGTCACGACGGTTTGATGCACGCTCTGGATAACGCCATGGGTTGTAATAAGAGGGGCCCTTGATGACGGCAACAAGGAAAGCTTGCTGGGGTAAAGTGAGCTCAGCAATAGGGCGACCAAAATAGAACTGAGAAGCCAAGCCCATGCCATGAACACCACGAGACTTGTCTTGTCCCATGTACACTTCGTTAAGATAAGCCTCTAAAATTTCATCTTTTTCATAGCGGAAATCAATAATGATCGCCATCAAGGCTTCACGGATCTTACGTTCCAAGGAACGTTCACTAGAGAGGAAAAAGTTCTTCGCTAGCTGTTGAGTTAAGGTTGAGCCTCCCTGCACTGTTCGTCCGGCGCTAATGTTAACCATAGCAGCGCGAATAATAGCAAATGGACTCACCCCATGATGTTCATAGAAGTTACGATCTTCAACCAAGATAAGTGAATCGATAATGGGTTGTGGCAGTTTATCTGTCGGCACGAACAAACGATCTTCACCATCGCCCGTGATGATACGATCTAGCAACACAGGCTCAAGATGAAAAACAGCTAATTGTCGTTTGTCTGACGCCCTTGTTACTGAACTGACCCCCTGAGAATCAAAAGCAATCATCACTCTCTGTTCTAGCTGAGATCCCTTTGGATGCAGAAAGGGACGACGCCAGAGATCAACCCGAGTCTTAGATGCGGAAAACTCCCCCACCTGTCTTGGATTGGCCACTTTACGATAACCCAGTAGCTTGAGCTCAGCGATCAACTGAGCATGACTCACGGCAGCCCCTGGGTACAATGCCATTGAGCGGCTAAATACCTGAGCTGGCAGATGCCATTTTTGTCCTTCAAATTTACGTGCTATCACCTGATCCAGATAGATGCCATAACTCAATACAGCCACAAACAAAATAAGCCCTAATTTCCAGCAGATAGACCAGATACGCCGAGCTAATCCAGAGGACGGCCTCTTAGCTGTTTTCGCTGCTTTGGCTTTTGAAGCTCGTTTCTTGGGCGCTGTTTTTTTCACTGCGGCTCCAGAAACTGGTGCCTTACGGGCTGGTTTCTTTGGTGTCTCTTTATCTGTCATCTTTATTCCGAATAATCTATCATGTAGCCAAGACCATTGGTGACAAATAGCCTTGAAAAAAATACTTGGTGCGCTCCTGAAGCTGTTTCAAGGTCGCTTATCTAATCTGAAAACGAATAACTTATCTCTTACCTTTACTACTTTTCATCACTCGTTTTCTGCCCTTACGAATTCTGATTTAAGGTCTTTTTCTTGGTGAAACGGGTCGGCAATGTGTTGGCCGGATCCTCAGGCCACAAATGCTTAGGGTATCGACCTTTCATCTCTTTCTTTACATCAACATAGGGTCCTTGCCAAAAACTGGCCAGATCTGCCGTCAGTGCCAGAGGCCGGTGTGCTGGGGAGAGTAATTCCATGGTCACCGTGAGCTTACCATTAGCGAGTACTGGACTTTGGGCCATCCCCAATGCTTCTTGCAGGCGTACACTTAACAGCGCTCTACCGCCATCATCATAGGTGATGCCAGCTCGAGTGCCGGTCGCCATGGGCCAATGGCAGGGAAAAAGAGCCTCCAATCGCTGTTGATCACTCCACTCGAGCTGATTAAGCAGCAGAGTATAACAGTCAAGGGACTTCAATTGTGACAAGCTTCTGACATCGCTGAGATAGGGGCCAAGCCAATCAGATAATGTATCGATAAGCTGATAGTCACTGATATCAGGCCAATTTGACCCCGTATCGAGTTTAGCCGCTAAGGCAAGCCTATTTTGCAACTGTAGTACCTTGTCATTCATGTTTAACAAACTAAGGCCTTTACTGTGGATCTGCTCGATAATGGCTGATTTGATCTGCTCGGGATCTGGTTTACTCACCGCCGTTTTACTTAAGACTATCTGGCCAATACGCTGTTGAGTTTCGGCGTAAAAACGGCCTTTAGCATCGTCCCAACCACAGTGTTCTTGTTTGGTGACCAAAAACGCGAGTCGATGTTTAAACATCGTTGCATCAATTTGTGCCGCCAAAAACACTCGGCCGCTAGTTCGTCCTTCACTCTCCTGAAAATCGGCGATCACCAGCCAATCAACTGAAGACAAAGCATCATGTTCAGGCAAAGTCACGCCGGTACCGTTAGCCAGAAGATATCCAGAAACACCGCGATTTTTTGCGACTCTATCCGGAAACGCCAACGCAAGCAGCAAGGCGATATCTTCATTAGAGGCCTTAGCAATACAAGCAGACAATTCTGGATTAACCTTTAGTTTTTTCATCCACTGGCGCACCTGCTGCCCCGACTCACCTTGAATCGCCTCTCTGAGATATCCACCGATATCGATGCCATGGCGTCCACGGGATCTAGACTCTAATGTTCCAGCCAAAATACAGGCAAGCCCTGTCAGCTCATGTTCGCCTGAATGCTTAGACAAAGATTTTGCCTTAAGCAGCATGTGCGCCAATCTAGGATGACAACCAAGCTCGTAGGCTTGTCGTCCATGGGAAGTGATTTGTCGCTGTTTATTGACTACCTCAAGCATCTCTAACAGCTGCCAAGCTGCACTTTCATTGGGCTTAGATGCCGCTGTGAGCATGGGCAGTTCAGCAAGGGATTTGACTCCCCAGCAAGCAGCATCAAGTACCATAGGGATGAGATCTGAATGCACTATCTCTGGCTCATCGGCTTTGAGTAATCTGCCCTGCTCCTCTTGACTCCAAAGGCGCAGGCAATAACCAGGGGCTAAACGGCCAGCACGGCCACAACGTTGAGCTGCAGATGCCTGACTAATACGCTTTAGGGACAAACGCGTCACACCGGTTCTGGCATTGAAGCTCGCCTGTCGCTTATAGCCAGAATCGACCACCATAGTGATCCCATCTATGGTCAAACTCGACTCGGCCACGTTAGTTGACAACACCACTTTACGCTTGCCATCAGTGGCAGCGGCAATCGCTCGGTCTTGCACCCTTGGTGGTAGGCTGCCATAGAGTGGACATATTGAAAACTGATTGAGATCCAGGCGACTGCTTAGGAACTCCTGCAGCTTCATTATTTCCCCTTGCCCAGGAAGAAATGCCAACAAAGAGCCATGACTATATTGGCTAAGCTGACAGTCATCATTGAGTAGCTCCACGATGCATCGGCCCATATGCTCAATCCAGTGATGCGGTGAACGATTCTTTTGCGGCGAAGTGCATGCACGATAAGCGAGCTCAACGGGAAAACTGCGGCCTTCACTTTTTAATGAGATAGCATTAGGCATTAACTCAGTTAACGACAAACCGGAAAGCGTAGCCGACATAGCTAAAATCTTAAGATCTTCACGAAATGAGCCTTGGATTTCAAGTGCCAGCGCAAGGCCAAGATCTGTGGTCAGATGCCGTTCATGGATCTCATCGAAAATGATCATCTCGATCCCGCTCAACTCAGGATCTTGTTGGATCATTCGCGTTAAGATCCCTTCAGTGACGATCTCTAATCGGGTCGATGCCTGACTACGAGATTCACCACGCACCCGGTAGCCCACCTCTTCACCTACTTTGCAGCCTCGTTGGCTAGCAATGTAGTGAGCGACACTTCTGGCTGCGACACGCCTAGGCTCGAGCATTAAGATTTTGCCCTTAAGCTCATCCCAATCCAACATAGCTAAAGGTAGCGCGGTAGATTTACCAGCACCAGTGGGCGCTTCTAATATCACTTGATGATGCTGACTGAAGGCTTCTCTTAGCGGAGTAAGCAGGCTTAGTACGGGTAGCTGATCCAATGGAAATCGTATCTCAAAATCACTTTGACCCAGTGTACTAACGATTACCCCATAAGTGAATTAGCATGTGATGATGAAATGGATTAATGATGGTATAACTGGCTTATTGGAACTGACAAGCACTCTAAATGATGAAAAGACTCTTCCTCGGTATTGCACCGACACACGCTCAACACTCTCAATTATCTACCCTGCAAGCGGAGCTGAACATTGACGGTAAAAAAGTGAGTCCGAGTAATTTCCATATGACCTTAGCGTTTCTAGGATCTCTGGACATACATAGCCAATATCAACTGCAGCATATGCTAGATACCCGACATAGCTCTTCAGCACGCTGCTGGCCAGCATTCAGTGTCACCCTAGACACACTTACCCTGTTTAGAAAACCTCAAGTGCTCTGCTTATCAGGGAAAGTCGAGGACCCATGTCTACAACTCATCATCGATGATTGTCGTACTCTCATGCAGCAAATAGCAATGAATACAGCTGTCAGAGAAAAGACCCAGGGGGGCAACAATGTAGTTCAACAAGAGCAGCCTACAACATTTATTCCCCATATCAGTTTATTCAGAAAAGCCAAATACCTACCTGAGCAACGTCCTCCTTTTTCACTCACTTTGACACCAAAGAAAGTACACCTTTATGTTTCGACCAGTAGTCCCTCAGGCGTCGAATATCAAATATTGCAGTCTTGGGTCTTAACCGACAATTTTAGATAAAAAAAATGCTGCCGATTAAGGCAGAAAATTGAAGAACTTTTACTTTATACCGATTGGTATTTATATTGATTCCCTCTGCCATCAGTACCCAAAATAGAGAACTAACCATGGCGCTTGTCTCATTCGGAGATAGCAGTGAATTTCAATGTCATATTGATATCATGACGCTAAATAATTAGCTACAGATAAACTTTGAAAGACATTGAAAAACTTTGAATGGAGCTAAAATCACTTAAAAATAATAACTTAAGCCATAAGTTCATAGTTATAACAGGACTTACATCAATATTATGCTCATGAAATACCTATCTTCTCGATATCATTATCAGAATGACCATCGATCCATAACATTCGTCTTATCGTTTCAGGAGAATGACTGGAGAGCATTCCAGTCGAATTGTTCATTTTGTTAGTCGCTGGAAAGGTAAAAAAGGAGGGCATGAAATGATAATTAAACAACAAGATGGCAATAAAACTCAGTAGCAAAAATATAACAATAAGATTTCCTTTTTGGATCAATAATCGAGCAAATAGAGTAACCGTTTCTTTATTATCCCGTCTGGGAGATGACCCACTTAGAATCGCTGTACCATCGGAAATGTCAGACTCACCAACATGCACATCAAGCTTAGTTTTATAGAACTCCGACATAGGCCCCTCACTGAATAATCTAGGCTCCATCGTTACAGCTCGAGGTCTCTCAAGTAGTGAGTTTTGACTACAAAGCTGCAGTCCCAACTCTTTAGATAATCGATAACCACGACCATGAACGGTTTGAATTATCGACACCTCACAGCCAGCTTGCTTAAACAGCTTGCGGGTATTAGACACTAATTTAGCAAGAGACATATCCGAAACCACAGTATTGGGCCAAATATAATCCAGACACTGCTGTTTACCGCAATGAGCAGGATAATACTCAATAAGTAATCTGAACAGCAAAAAAAAGCGCTCATCGAGTTGAACTAGCTCTCTGCCAATCAGCAACTCCAATGTTTTGGTATTAATACTAAATTCATCAAAACGAGTATACATAAGCGGTCTCATTCCCTTGAGCTTGTCATGAATGTTCGGTAAACGAGCGATCTCTTAAATACCGGACGAATTAAATTAATTTAACAATTATGCAACAATAAGCAGCAATGGACTATCCACTATAAGTTTGATAATCCATAAAAAAAGTAGGGTTTTAGGAAGGGAATAGTCGATCCTACTAAGGAAAAAATACGACCTTATATTGAACTTTCCTCAGCACTTAGCACTTTACGTTCAACTTTATTGATCTTTATCGAACTAAACGTTAGGCATGTAGCGAGTCAGATATTGGAGAAGGAGGAATATCTCCCTTTCGTCATCTCTAACTCGCTGCGACAAACTGCGATCTACAGCACCAAGCTTATAAGTCGCGAGCTCAAGACAAAGCTAGACAGCCCCCAACTACGAGTTACCGCCCGGCACTCGTAGTTCCCAGGTAAAATCTTTTTAGTCCTGCAGTAACGCAGTGATGGTCAGCATGCCATGAGTCGTGCCACCTGCCGCCCACAAAGAGTTAGGAGAGTCTGCAAAAGCCGATGACAAATCCATATGCAACCAGTTCACTTCAGGTGAAACAAAACGCCAAAGGAAACCAGCCGCATTAGATGCACCACCAGCCCCACCGCCCTTCATCGGACGACTATTGGCCGTATCGGCGTAAGCCGACGGACACATATCTCTATGCCAAGGATCTAACGGCAATGGCCAAACTCGCTCACCGACCTCTGAAGCCTTTGCTTGAACCATGGTGAGTACTTCGCTTTGTGGAGAGAAGATGGCGTTGTAGTTAGTGCCTACAGCCATCACAGCCGCTCCCGTTAAGGTTGCAGCGTCGATAACTAAAGGCGCACCGGTTTCACACGCAGCTTGCAGGCCATCGGCCAATACCAAACGTCCCTCTGCATCTGTGTTAACCACTTCCACTGAAACCCCATTCTTGTAAGTGAGAACATCACCTAGCTTATAAGCATGACCACTAATCAGGTTCTCAGCACAACAGAGAAACAGCTTAACGCGTTTATTCAATCCCTGCTTCATCGCAAGACCCAGAGCCGCAGTCACTGTCGCCGCCCCGCCCATGTCGCATTTCATGCCTAACATGCCTTCACTCGACTTGATACTGTAACCACCAGAGTCGAACGTGATCCCTTTACCCACAAGTGCAACTGATACTGGTGCATCATCACCCAAAGGGTTGTAATCGAGTTCAAGCATAGCCGGTGGACGCTCACTGCCACGACCGACGGCATGAATACCTACCCACTTTTCCTCTAACAGTTGAGCACCTTCGATAATACGGTAAGTGACCTTCTCCCCACCGATTTCAGACAACCAATGAGCAGCTAAGATGGCCAACTTTACCGGTGCAAGATTTTCCGGGGTTTCATTAATTAAATCCCGCGCAAAACTGGCACTTGAAAGACGATGTGTCAGCTCAAGCTGAGTCGCTTCATCTCCGGTCCAAATGATTTCAGGAACAAACTTTGCTGTGGCAAAACCTTGTGCTAAAGACCATTGAGAGTGCAGATCCCACAACTCTCCCTCTAAAGACAGCCTAGCGAGTCCAAGGTTTCTCAGTTTACGAGCTGCCAGTTGGATTTGACGAAGTTCATCCCCACCTTGAAGGTGGATAACAGCCTTATTATTTTGAAAAGTGACATCTGCACTGCCCCAATGGGCCGCTGGAGCATCTTTAGTCAGGCTCACTACCATTAAATCTGTCATGCCTATATCCTTATCTACTGATATTTCTTATAAATGGATTCGAACATTGTCAGAAAGTGTACTGCAATGAAGCGAATACCTAAAGGTATCTCCTTGAATATCAGACTGCTTTGTTAAAAAGCAATTTATCGATAAAGAGGGATTGATACCAATCAGTATAAAGATTTGATCGCTCAGCGAGAATTTAACGGTCCTGAGGCAAGGTCATTAATTGCTCCTGCATTAACGACATTCAGAACATCCATGTTCTTTGCAACGAGTGAAGAGCATAGTTATTCTACGGTTAAGCTCGTTAACACAGCATCAGAACCGCTAAAACTCGCCTGTAAGGCGTGTTTTTGGCTGCCTACTTCTGTGTTGAATGAACTTACAAGGGAACAACCATTCCATCATCCATTCGCCTCGAATTAGTTTGCCAAAAACACTCTGAGTAGATCAACTGCTTATACTGATTGGTATGAATTGACAATGACTTGAGCTTTACTGCTAATCTAACCCTACTATTCATTGCCAATGAGTTTATGCATGCTTTTTACTCCGCCCTTTGAACAGGGAATACTACTCAAACGTTATAAACGCTTCCTAACCGACATACGTTTAAGTGATGGCAGTGAAGTGACCATTCACTGCCCAAACACGGGTTCTATGAGGAACTGCCTTTTTGAAGGTGAAAAAGTGTGGTTTTCAACATCTGATAATCCTAAGCGAAAATATTCAAGAACCTGGGAGCAAGCACAGTCTGACAAAGGAGACATAATAGGTATCAATACGGGGCGTGCAAATCAACTGGCCGAAGATGCCATAAAATCGGGAATGGTCACTGAAATTCAGGGTTATAGCAAGCTCAAGCGAGAAGTAAAATACGGCAGTGAAAATAGCCGTATCGATATTCTATTGAGTGACGATGACACCCATGAATCTCCCAAGCCCCATTGTTATGTTGAAGTAAAAAGCTGCACCTTGCTGGAAGACGGTAAAGGTTACTTTCCCGATGCTGTCACCACTCGAGGACAGAAACACCTGCGAGAGTTGATGGAAATGGTCTCATTAGGTCATCGTGCAGTGCTCCTGTTCGTGGTTCAGCATACCGGTATTGAGTCGGTTCAAGCGGCAAAACACATAGATCCTGATTACGCAAACTTGCTCAATCAGGCCCATAAAGCTGGCGTAGAAATATTAGCCTATTGTGCAGAAATGTCGCCAAATCAGGCCTCCTTGATTAAATCATGCCCTGTCAAACTTTAATTCACCCCTAAAAGTTGAATTAATTGAGAATAGGGGACATAGTCAAAGAATATCGATAAACGGAAACAAAAAGTTTGCTTGGTTTATCTCTTTCTGATATAGATAGCGCCCGTAAAATACAAGCGCCCAATAAAGCAAACGATTAACAGGAGATGGGTTATGCCAATAGGCACTAAAAAACTTGGCGTGCTCGCTATCGCAGGTGTAGAACCTTACCAGGAAAAGCCTGGTGAAGAGTATATGAACGCTGCTCAGCTGGGTCACTTCAGAACGATTCTGGACGCTTGGCGAAATCAATTGCGTGAAGAGGTCGACCGTACTCTTAACCATATGCAAGATGAAGCCGCAAACTTCCCAGATCCTGTCGACCGTGCAGCTCAGGAAGAGGAGTTCAGTCTTGAACTTCGTGCTCGTGATAGAGAACGTAAGCTGATTAAAAAGATCGAGAAAACACTTCAGAAAATTGAAGAAGATGATTTCGGATTCTGTGATTCTTGCGGAATAGAAATTGGTATCCGTAGACTCGAAGCACGTCCAACAGCCGATCAATGTATCGATTGTAAGACACTTGCGGAGATCAAAGAAAAGCAGATGGCTGGTTAATCTGTCTTTTAATGATGCAAAGTAAGCGGGGCTATCATAGCTCCGCATACTTGACTCTAACGTTCAGTCGTTCTCTCTTCGTTTTTCTCTCTATAAACTTCCAACGAAATACTTCCAACTAACTCAGTCACAGGTATCGTCATGTTGAGCCAACAGAAATATATCGATGCAACTAAAGCTCCGACAACCTATATTGGCCGTTTCGCTCCCTCTCCGTCTGGACCTTTACATTTTGGCTCCTTAGTCGCTGCACTGGGAAGCTACCTAAGAGCACGTTCACAAAAAGGAAAGTGGTTGGTCCGCATCGAAGATATCGATCCACCCAGAGAGATCCCTAACGCAGCCCAAAATATATTACATACCTTAATGGCCTATGGCTTAACATGGGATGGTGAAGTTCTGTACCAAAGCCAGCGTGTTGAGGCCTATCAAGCAAAAATCGAACACTTACTCTCTGAAGACCTCGCCTACTATTGCCAATGCACCCGTAAACAGATTCAAACGATGGGTGGCACCTATGATGGTCGCTGCGGTCGACTCGAAATCCCACATACCCAAGGTGCTATCAGGATCCGCAACTCTGTGGCAGCTAACCATTTTCGAGATCTGCACATGGGTGAAGTGATGTTAGATTCAGACTTTTCCGCTGAAGATTTCATTATCAAACGTAGTGATGGTCTCTATGCCTACCAACTTGCTGTGGTGATGGATGATGCCTATCAGGGGATCACTGAAGTGGTTCGTGGGTGCGACCTGCTTATTCCTACCGGCAGACAGATAAGCTTATTTAGCCAATTTAAATATAACGTCCCACTCTGGTTACACCTACCTTTAGTGTGTGATGCTCCAGGGAAGAAACTCTCTAAGCAGAACCACGCCCCAGCTATCGACACTCTCAAACCTCAGGCAAGCCTAAATGCTGCACTCATTTTTTTAGGTCAACAGTCCATTCCAGAGCAAGCTGACATTCACGTTATGCTAACGCAAGCTGTGGCTCAATTTGATCTCAATACCATCCCCAAACAGGCTGAAATCATTCTTTAAGCGTTAATTCCACCATAAAAGTACTCACATGTTCAATATCTGCCACCGAGCTGGTGGTTCTATATACTCATTCTCCCTTATTTGAGTTATCATAGCGGCCTTATTGCAACCCATACTCAGTGCTATGTTCGAGGTGTCCCATTTTTCGCCGTATAACCAAATTCTGTAAGCAGTTATTTGATAATAACCAAACAACTGAAGAGACCACACAAACAGGCCTGAGCTTATCGGTTGTTCCGAGACAAGACCACTCAATATCTCGTAGTCAGATGAGCGAAAATGCCATAAAGGTACTCTATCGCCTACATAAATCAGGCTTTAAAGCTTATTTGGTAGGTGGAGGCGTACGTGACATCTTATTGGGCTTGCAACCTAAAGATTTTGATGTGGTAACCAATGCCACACCTGAAGAGATCAAACGTCTGTTTCGTAACTGTCGACTCGTCGGTAGACGTTTTCGATTAGCCCATATCGTCTTTGGCCGTGATGTTATTGAAGTGGCAACCCTTCGTGGTCACCATGTAGATACTGAAGAGAAAATCTCAAAAACCAATGCAGAAGGTAGATTGCTGCGTGATAACGTCTATGGCAGTATCGATGAAGATGCTGAGCGTCGTGACTTCACCATCAACGCCCTCTACTACGATATCAGTGATTTCTCGATCCACAGTTACGGTGGCGGTCTAGAAGATCTGAATTCTCGTACCATCAGAATGATTGGCGATCCTAACACGCGTTATCGTGAAGATCCTGTGCGCATGCTTAGAGCCGTACGCTTCGCGACCAAGCTTGGTATGACTGTTGAAGAGAAAACTGCGACGCCTATCTATGAACTAGCGCCGCTACTTAAAGATATTCCTGCAGCCCGTATGTATGAAGAAGTACTCAAGCTTTTCTTCAACGGTCAGGCTGAAAACAACTTTACCATGATGCGTAAGTTTGGCTTATTTCAACCTCTTTTTCCGCTTGTAGACTTGCTACTAACCGAAGACCCTAAAGGTCCTACGACTAAGATGCTGCAAGTGATCATGAAAAACACTGACGCACGTGTACACGCTGAAAAAACGGTAACACCCGCTTTCTTCTATGCCGCTATCCTGTGGTATCCATTGACCCAACGTGCCGATGATATTGCACTCGAAAGCGGTCTAAGCTTGTATGATGCTTATTATGCGGCGATGGGGGATGTCATGGAGCAGCAGTGCCAGACCATCAGCATTCCTCGTCGTTTCAGTACGCCGGCGAAAGATATTTGGCAGCTTCAGTTACGCTTTGATCGTAACCAAGGTACCCGCGCCTTCAAGTTTATCGAAAATCCTAAGTTCCGCGCAGCCTACGATCTGTTGCTATTAAGAGGTGATGCTGAAGGCGGTGCTGTTGCTAAATCCGCTTCATGGTGGAGAAGCTTTGTCGATGCTGGAGAGGAGCAACGTAGCGTGATCGCTCGCTCAACCAATAAAGGGGGCAGTCGTAATCGTAACTCAAATCAGCGTAAGCGACGCAAGCCAGCCAATAAGACAGAAAAACCTGCTGAGTAATGACTAAGGTTTTTGTAGCGTTAGGGGCAAACCTTACCGATCCGGTGTCTCAGTTAGATAATGCGTGTCTTGCACTGGCTGAACTCGCTGAGGTTAATCCTGTTAACGGGTTAACCTCCCTTAACGTCTCCCCCTACTATCGCTCAGCGCCAATGGGTGAAGTTGAGCAGCCTGACTATGTCAATGCTGTTGCCAGCTTCGACACGGCTCTTTCTCCTATCGCACTGCTTGATGCATTACAAAAAATAGAGAACGAACAGGGCCGAGTGAGATTGGAACGCTGGGGCCCACGTACCTTAGATCTTGATATTTTACTCTATGGTAAGCAAATCATAGATTCTCCTAGACTCATCATCCCTCACTATGGCATGAAGCAACGCAGCTTTGTTCTTCTACCTCTGGCTGATATTGCACCTAGGATAACCCTGCCCTGTGGGACACCACTCAATCAATTAATTAATGTTGAATTAGCGGCTCAAATCGAACAAATAGTCAGATAACATTGAACTCAGCCCTTAGTTAGCATATAAAGCACACTACTAAGATTAAAACTGATGCCCAAGCAAGCTCGAAATGCAGGATTCAGCATATCTAGTATTAGCTTGGGTATAGACCTAAGTAACTGCCTCATTGTGTTGCTACTTATGTATCGTTTTTACATTAATAAACCCGATTAAGATCACCACTATGTCTAAGATAACTAGCTCTACCCTGCTCAAATTTAAGCAGGAAGGTAAAAAGTTCACTGCACTAACCGCCTATGATGCCAGCTTCGCCAGTGCATTCGATAGCGAAGGAGTCGACGTTTTACTCGTCGGGGACTCCATGGGAATGGTGCTTCAAGGACATGATGATACGCTACCAGTTTCAGTAGAAGATATTGCTTACCATACTCGCTGTGTTCGCCGTGGTATTAAGCATTCACTGCTTATTTCCGACATGCCATTTATGAGCTATGCCACCCCTGAACAAGCCATGCTCAATGCCACCACACTGATGCAGGCAGGTGCTAACATGGTTAAGGTTGAAGGCGGACATTGGCTGCTTGAAACCGTCACTAAACTGACTGAACGTGGTATCCCTGTTTGTGCTCATTTGGGCTTAACCCCTCAATCCGTTCACGTATTTGGTGGTTTTAAAATCCAAGGGCGAGATGCTGATAATGCTCAACGTATTCTTGATGAAGCTAAAGCATTAGAAGCTGCCGGTGCCCAGCTACTCGTGGTTGAATGTATTCCAGCAAGCTTAGCTCAAGCAATAACCGCAGCCCTGACTATTCCGGTTATAGGCATAGGTGCTGGTGCTGACACCGATGGTCAAATCTTAGTTATGCATGATGTCCTTGGGATCTCCAGCGGCTATATTCCACGTTTTTCTAAAAACTACCTCAAGCAAACCGGTGAAATTCGTGAAGCCATCCGTGCTTACATCGATGAAGTAGAGAAAGGGATCTTCCCTGGTAGCGAGCATACATTTAGCTGAAAATAAGAGTAAAGCCACTAGTTAGCTATCTATTAATGGCTTTTAAACTAAGTTATATGCTGACTATCTACCTTCAATAGTCAGCAGTGATTAAGGTATTACAGTAGTAAAATGATCACCACTCAAGAGATTCAACAGATCCGAGAACAGGTTCGAGTTTGGCGTGCAAAAGGCGAGAGTATCGCGTTTGTGCCTACTATGGGAAACTTACATCTAGGCCATATCACCCTAATTAAAGAGGCTGTTCAACGCGCTGACCATGTTGTTGCTTCCATTTTCGTTAACCCAATGCAGTTTGGACAAAATGAAGACCTCGATGCTTACCCCAAAACCTTAGCCGCAGATACACTCGCCTTGAGTGAAGCGGGAGCAGAGTTATTGTTCACCCCAACGCCTGAGATCATCTATCCCAAAGGTACGGGTCAACAGAGCTATGTTGAAGTGCCAGAAATTGGCGATCAACTCTGTGGTGCTAGTCGCCCGGGTCACTTCCGTGGTGTAGCAACCGTTGTTTGTAAGCTATTTAATATCGTCCAGCCAGATATCGCGCTATTTGGCCGTAAAGATTTTCAACAACTGATGATCATCAAAACCATGGTAGAAGATCTTTCATTGCCAATTGAAATCATTGGGGTCGATACCATACGCGAGGTTTCTGGCTTAGCCATGAGTTCACGTAATGGTTATTTGACAGCAACACAAAAGAGTCAAGCTGCCATATTAAAACAGACCATGGACAAGCTCTGTGCTGACGTCAAACAGGGCAATTCAATTGAATTAGCGATTAAGAAGAGTAAGCAGACTCTTATCGAAGCAGGCTTTACGCCTGACTATCTAGAGCTTCGTAGCGCAAACGATCTGTCTAAGGTCACTGATGAGCAAAGCGAACTCGTCATCCTTGTTGCAGCCTATATGGGAAAAACTCGTCTTATCGATAACCTCTGCTTTAAACGATAGTTGTTTAGGGGCATAACTGCTTATACCAATCAGTATAAAGATTTGATCGCTCAGCGAGAGTTTAGCGGTCCTGAGGCAAGGCAACGAGTGAAGAGCATAGTTATTCTACGGTTAAGCTCGTTAACACAGGATCAGAACCGCTAAAACTCGCCTGTAAGGAGTGTTTTTGGCTGCCTATTTCTGCGTTGAATGAACTCACAAGGGAACAACCATTATGTCATCCATTCGCCTTGAATTAGTTTGCCAAAAAACACTCTGAGTAGATCAACTTCTTATACTGATTGGTATTACGCCCCTACTCTCTCCTTTTCACCTCGTTACACTCAAAATTACTGTTACTTTTCAATGTACCCTGTTAAATCTAAGTTGCAAAAAACTGGTTTTATTGGTCAAGTTACGCCATAGTATTTAGAATTAGTTGATTAAGTGCTCCACAAGAGATATCAACGGTTTTTATCCTTAGGTCATTCTGACCAACAACTGTAATTAATAAGGGCAATACATAGGATGTACAGCCAATTGGCCAGAATATTCATTACAATCATAGCGCTATTTATAATGAATCAGGCACAAGCCGATATCATCTATAAGTGTGTCAAAGGCGAAAAGGTCGTATTCAGTCAAACCACCTGCCCCAAAGAGTTCAGTCAACTAAAAATAGAGTTTGATCTAGGAATAACAACCGAGACGGATTCCGATAAGCGTGAAAATAAAATCGATCCAATTAAAATATTACTCACCGATGACTCTCTCTCTATCGAGAAACAGATGCGCCTACTCGAAGCTGAGACTTATCGGTTAAATCAAGAAAATAGTTACTTCGAGATCCTAAGAACCAGTGAGTTACAAAAAGTCAGACGTCAAAAGTTTTGGCAGAAAAAAGAGACCAGTGATCCTGAATATCTTGCTGAAATAGAAACAATAAATATTTACTTTGATGAGATAATAGCTAGTAATAAAAAAATTATAATACTCCTCGATACTCGCAAATCACAAATTAAAATGGAAGTGGAAGATAAAGCAGCGCAATAATCTTACGCTATTCCTCACTCATTCAACTTCTGTTAACCGCGATCATTATGTGGCGGAACTTCACAAAACTGGTGACCAATACAGATGCCGCCATCCACGGCATTACCGCCCGATACAGACTCTAATAAAGCGTCCTCAATAAGCGTTATTCTATTATTTTGAACACTGCCAGACTCAGCTAAAGTTTGATTTGCGATGCTTGCTTTATCTTTATTCGTAGTTGTTTTCATTTTTCCATCCTTAAATTAAAACTCTGCCAAATTGGCACTGTATTTTCCCTATAACACCCGGTTCATCGCTACCCATCACATACCCAATGTGTTAACAATGGTTAGGTGCACACTGTACGAATCACTAACCTGATGCATTTTAACAATAGAAGTAAGGATGATTTGAGGGCTTAACAAGGTTGATTACCTCGCAAAACTAGGGTTTGTTAGCTTAGTAAACTATTAACAAACAAAAGAAAAAAACTAAAAACGTCCAAAATTAAAATTGGTTGCCGAAAAGCATAACATTAAAGAATAAAGCCTAAGATTGAACAAAAAGTTCAACATGAGCCCTGAATAACAGATTAAAATTAACAAGGATGAACCAGTATGTTCAAAAACTATCACTATAGCTTGGTCAGCTATTTAGTGTTTTCCCTTAGTCTTCTCTTTTCCCCGGGAGTCTATGCTGAAACTTGTTTAACCAGTCGTAATGAAATTAAAGATACCAGTCAAACAATCTTAATTTGTCAGCAGCAACTAAAACAAACCGCTCATGACTCTGAACGTTTTTACTCTCTGTCCCTCTCTCTTGCAAAACTTTATCAACAATCGGGCGATCTAAACTCTGCAAAGCTAATGCTAAATCAAGTATTAGCCAAATATACCAAGATTAACCAAATAGAGCAGGTCCAGGTAAACAGGCAGTTAGGGGTTATCTACTTTCATCAGCGTGATTATGAAAAATCATTTGATACTTTTGAACAAGCACTCAGCCTATCAATCAAGCTTAAAAACAGCACGTTTATCGCACTTGGTTACAATGATCTGGCCAATATTTATCATATCTATGGCGATCTCGAAACCAGCACCAGCTTGCTCTTAAAAAGCTACGACATTCATACGGCAGAACATAATGAACTTGGCCAAGCCAGTGTGCTCAATAATTTAGGTTCCCTCTATAAAGATAAAGGTGATTACAATGAGGCCATCGTTTCATACAGGAATGCTTACACTATCTACACTCGATTAGGCCGAGAGCTTCAAGCTGCTTTAACACTTTCAAACCTAGGTGAAACCTTTCAATTAAATGGTGATCCTGTTAAGGCTATTGAACTATTAAGTCAATCTGTTGAGAGCCTAAAACAGCTCAATTCATTTAGATTCCTAGCTGAGATCTACATTTTACTGGCTCAAATATCGGTTGACAATGTTTCAGCTGAGCAAGCTCAGTACTGGCTAGATCAATCCAGACTCACCACCAACTTAATTCAATCCTCGGAAAAAAACCCTAAATACTGGTTTGTTCAAGGCTTAGTATGGGAGAAAAAAGACCAACTTGATAAGGCTGCTGAAAACTATGAAAAAGCATTCCAACAGGTTAATCAGTATAAGGAGTATCCTTTTCAAAAACAGCTCTACACGGCAATGGCTGAACTCAATGAACAAGTACAAGACTACGAGGCATCCAGTAAGTATTGGCGCATCTATGCGGATACTCTTAACTCGCAGTTGACACTGAAAAATACCATTCACTCAAAGAATATTCGCAGCACCTTTACTTTTGAACCAAGCGAGTCATCAGGCTTAAATACCACGATAATACTTATTCTTATTTTATCGGTGTTACTTGTTTGTCTCACCTTGTATATTTTTCTTTCGAGAAAAACCAAATTGACTCCGACATACAAAGAGGAATCTGCTAACGGGAATGGTTCAATAAAACAACTTGAAAAAGTCCCCTTTGGTAGCAGTGCTGCCACCGACACTGATGCTGTTCAAGCAGAATCTCGAATTTCGACTCTGAGCCTAAGTGAGAGTGAACAAGCAGAGCAGATCCGACATCAGTTGATTGAGTTAATGCACTTAGCGCTACAGATGTGGGAGGAATCGACGCAAACCAGCAAGCTCGAACTCGCTCAACAGAGTAAAATATGGAGTGTGGGAATTGACGATGGACGCATAAGAGCCCGAGCCATGGAGCGGTACTTCGGTCTAAATACCTTACCGCAAAAACCCAGGTGGCGCTCTGTTGTACGAACCTGTAATTACGTTTTACAAAAGTGTCAGGGTAAAAGTCTTTATCGAGAGGAGCTAGAGGGTAAGCTAAAACATTTTCAGGATATGGTAAAAAGAAAAGCCATTATCGACAGTAAAAGCCCTGGGAACGATGAAGAGATCTGTGACCACCATTAACAAAACGCCCTTGTTTTATATCAATCTAGATAAAACAAGGGAGTTAATACCGTAAACAATTATCTAGCACTCGATGCTACCGGCATAGTATGTGTTGGTAGGTTATCCACTCTTCTCGCTTTACCGTAGTCTTCTTTATTCACCTCGATACACTCGCCTTTGACAAACTTAACAATTCTATCAGCAGACATAATCGTTTGCGGCCTATGAGCAATCATTACTCGAGTAATATTCAACTTACGTATCGAATTATTCACATGCTGCTCAGCGTGTAGATCTAAACTCGATGTTGCTTCATCTAAAAATAGAATTTTAGGGCGCTTATACAAGGCTCTGGCTAAAAGTAATCTCTGCACTTGCCCACCAGAAAGTGATGAGCCCATATCACCTATCAGCGAACGGTATCCCATAGGTAGCACCAATATATCCTTATGTATCCCGGCTAATTGGGCGCACTCCTCTGCCCAATTCTTATCCGGATCTTGGCTGAAAAAGCTAATATTTTCCATTATGGTACCTGACAACAGCTGATCGTTTTGCAACACACTGGCAATTTGGCTTCTGAAATTGAGCAGTCCTGTCTTTCTAATATCTTGATCATCAACCATCACCGCACCAGATGTAGGTTTGAGTAAGCCTAACATCACCTTCATCAAGGTGCTTTTACCACAACCTGACGGCCCCACTATAGCCACTGATTCACCTGGTTTCACAGAGAGGTTAATCTCACTCAGGACATCTGGCTCTTCATCAGAATAACTAAAACAGATCTTATTCATCAACAAGGATCCAGTCACATTAAACTCTTCATCGACTTCACCTAAATCAGCCTCCTCTTGAGTCAGAGTGATGTCACCAAGACGCTCTAGGTGCAATGAACACATCTTAAATTCAATATACTTATCGATTAAGTTACTTATTTTCTGTTCGAACTGAGTTTTATAAGAGACAAAAGCCAGTAGCATCCCCACAGTGAGCAGATTATCCATCACCATAGAGGCACCGTAATAGATGACTAAAATATTCTCTAACCCAAAAATCAACATACTAGTCCAACTAAAAAGCACACGTAAACGCTCCACTTTAATCGAAGTATTTGCCGTATCAACATTATAGTTATCAAATAGATTCAGTCGGTCACTCTCTTTAGTGAACAGCTTAATGCTTTGTATCCCTCTAACTGACTCCATAAAGTTACTGTCTTTCTTTGCCGTACACACAATATTCTCACGGCTGACACTTCTCAGTTTTTTATAAGAGATTGAACGAACAATCAAATATAAACCTGATGCAGCTAATACCAACAGCATCAAATCGACATTATAGATATACATCATCACCAACAGGCCTATCACAATTAATCCATCAACCAAGCTCTCAATCAAGGTTGTGGTTAACAGGTTTTTGAGAGAATCCAATGAGCGAAATCGTGAAACAACATCACCTATATGTCGCTTTTCAAAGAAATCCATCGGCAACTTAAACAGATGCCGAACAAGATTTGAGTTCATCTGCAATGACAGCTGGTTTCCCAGTAACATTATCACCAAAGAGCGCAGCGCCGTAGAGAGCGCCTGTAAGAGCAACACACCACCAAATCCGAATGCCAGTATACTCATCAGACTGTAATCATTAGAAATGAGCACATCATCAACGGTGAGCTGCATATAAATAGGCGTAACTAAGATAAAACTCTGTAACAACATAGAGAACAGGAATACGGTCAAGAGAGATCGTTTCCAGCCAACAAGGTTTGACCAAAAAGAGGTGAGTGTGGCTTTAGGTGGCTCCTCCTGAACTTTAAAGTTACCAGATGGGGTAAACTCCATCGCCACCCCAGTAAAGCAAGTCGAAAGCTCCTCTTTGGTACAGATACGCTCACCCAGTGCGGGGTCATGCAAGTGATATCGATTACCAGAGACCTTCTTTAACACCACGAAGTGATCTAAATTCCAATGCAAAATACAGGGTGTTTTGAGCTGATTAACAACATCAAGATCACACTTAAGCGCTCTGTGAGTTAACCCCACCTTGCCAGCAATGTCTGTCATCCCTTTTAAGGTAGAACCCTTCATCGACACGCGATGCAGTTGGCGTAACTGGAACATGTCAGTATTGTGGCCATAATAACTCGCGATCATCGCCATGCAGGCAAGTCCACACTCAGCCGATTCTGTTTGTTGAATAACGGGTAATACATGACCGCCTGAAAAATTGATTCTATCGATAAGAGATGACATTTATCTGTTCCTCAAGCTATAAATTGGTTCCAAAACCCACTGAACTAAGCTGCGATTCTCCAGTTTTACACTCGCCTCCAACTCCATTCCTACGCCCAATGTGATCTCTTCACCTTGAGCGCTCACTGACTGCGAATCTAAGCCAACGATCACCTTGTAGACCGCTCCAGCTAACTCAACACTGGTTTCCAGTTCCTCCGGAAGAGAGATCACTTTAGACACGCTCAACACCTTACCGGTCTGCAGACCAAAATGTTGATATGGGAAAGCGCTGTAGCGCATAGACACCTCTTGAGCTGGCTTAATAAAGCCGATAGACGTCGCCGGTACGTAAAGCTCAGCTTGAAGCTGTGAATCTTGTGGGATTAGGCTCACCATCACGTTACCAGGACGAACAAACTCCCCTACATGGGTCAGCTGATTGCCTATCACCCCATTTAATGGTGCATAGACCCGGTAATCGATATTGGATGAAACCTCAGTGATCCTTTGCTTATTCTCAATCAAGTTGCGCTTCAGGCGATTGAGCTTCTCTTTGAAGTGGCCAGGTTTAAGTTCAAGTTCATTGTTAAGCTCAACCAACAGGGATTGAGTCGAATTTAACTTCATCAGTAGATCATTTCGCTTAGACTGCAGCGATAAATGCTCCTCAATCACTTGGTCCAACTGAGCTTGATTGGTATGACCCGCCTTTAATAACTTTTCATTACGAGCCAGACCAGCAGAGGATAACTCAACTCTTTGATCGTAAATGGCTAGCTGCTCATTGATCTGTCTAATCTCAGTGGCTTTCGATGAAACTTTGCTTTTAATTAAAGCAACCTCTAAGCCTAATGCCTCCTCTGCGATGGTAATGTCTCGCGCCAAGGAAGACTGCAGCTCCATCTGTTGAGCTAAGATGCTTTGATCTAAGTTTTGGTCAAAAGAACTGTGTCTATCTGTCGAGATCACATAAAGAAGATCACCTTTGTTTACCGAATCTCCTTGCTGAACTAGTTGTTCTATAATTTGGCCCTCTCGCCTCGCACTGACCTTAACTAATCCCTTATCAACCGTAATCACACCAAATACGTCAGCGTATTTGGTGTAAGAACCAACAAAAAGAAAAACCAATAAGCCGGAGACAACCAGAAACATTAACACAGCTATCCACTGATACTCCTTAGGTTGCCTTAGAAAAACGGTCCCTAGAGAGTGGGTATCACCTTTCTCTAAAACCTCTTTTCTAAATAGCTGTTTAGATGGACTTAGCTCTTCCATGACAGGCTCCTATAACCATATGTTTAAATTAAGCCGCATCAGAAAGTTCTGCATGACGTCGAGCTAACTCTTGTAGCAATGACTCACTACGTTTAAGCTCTGTGTTTAATGCCATCTCACATAAACTTTTAGATGTATAACGCTGAGGATATTGCTTATACCAGCGCATAAATGTGTGTTCACCTAGCTGATCATAAATAAACTCATACTGCCAACGCTTCTTATTCATTAATGCTGTTTTACGCTCAGATAGAGAATAGCCATCTAGCTCACTCTCAGCCGAAGCAACACCTTCTGCTGTCATAGGAGAGTGATGAATATAGCCACCAAAAAAATCCTTACAGAACTGACCGTAGTCACGGGTAAATAACATAAAGTTATGCCACATTTCATCCAACACCACTAATGCACGGTCGATAACAACAGGCTGATCAATTCCTTGTTCACGCGCTTCTGCAGCCATCCATAACCAACGTTTTACATCTTCAAATATCTCTACTGCTTCAGCTTCTTCAACGCCATAGAGCTTAATAAAACGATCGGTAACATTTTTATTCTGGTAAGCGAGTACAGCTTCTATCTTTGACTTTTTCATATAGCCTCCGAACAGGTTATTTAGGGGGAATCACTCAGAAATACAAATAGGCATACATATAGGGTCACAACGACCCGGCAAACAAATATCAGAGCACGAGGAAGCTAGTCCGCCAGCAACGTTATTCAATAACTGCTCCTCAATGAGTACAAACTTCTCATCCTGTGCTTGTTGGCTGCCAACATGACTTGGTTGATTATCTACAGTTAATTTTTTCATAGTGAGCTCCTGCATAATGAGGTTTCTGTACGCCTTAGACAGCAATGGTTTGCTTAGTAAATTGGCTCAGTTCAGGGGTAAGCACCGTCTCGTCACCTAATCGTTCTTGACGATTCAAAGCCAGATTTAATAAAGCACTAGGGGTATATTTTTTAGGGTATTCCCTGTACCAGAGCAGAAACTCCTCTTTACCTAACTGGTCATACACAAACTCATATTGCCAACGCTTTTTTTCCAACATCTCCTGAGCAATCACCTGTGGCTCCTTGCCCTCCATTGAATCTCTGAACTCCTTTTCCATCGACTTAGTCATTGGCATATGGTTAATATAATGACCAAAAAAATGTTTACAAAATTTGATGTAATCGTTAGAGCAGAGAATAAAGTTGTGCCACATCTCATCGATAACGATAAGGGGAGTATCGATAGATAACTGAATATCTATGCCCAGATTACGTCTTTGGTAACAGAGCCACAGCCATTTTTTTGCACTATTGAAGATGACGCTTGTATCCGCTTTATCTATGCCATAAATCTCCATAAAGCGCTTCTCTACTGCCGGATTACTGTAGGCCAGTACCTCACTTAATGTTGTTTTCTCCATGATATATCTCCTTGTAAGGCAGGATGCTCGGAACACTGCAGTTCCGAGCATTAGCCTAATACTCTATTTAGTCATCGAAACAAAGTGATAGACAAAACTCGAGACAAAGCTCCAAGCAAAATGCTTCCGCACGTCCACCAGATACGTTTTCTAACAATGCTTCTTCAATTAGTTCAATCTTGTTATTTGTGTTCATGGGTAAATCCTATTTAATTTATTAAATGTTTAATTCAATTTGTAGTTAATATTAATTTAGTCATCAAAACAAAGTGATAAGCAAAACTCAAAACAAAGCTCCAAGCAAAATGCTTCCGCACGTCCACCAGATACATTTTCTAACAGTGCTTCTTCAATTAGTTCAATTTTATTATTTGCGTTCATGGGTAAATTCCTTATTTAAGTTTATTTATTTGTATTTTAATTTGCGTTTAACGAGCATTGAGATAGCTAAACTCTATTAATCAGGTTGAAAAATACATTGGATGCAACTAAGACAGCTGATACAGAATTCCTGCTCTCGTCCACCAGATACATTTTCTAACAAGGTTTCTTCAATTAGCTCGATTTTGTCATTTGTTTCCATGGTTAAATCCTCATTTCAATTTATATATAGTTAGTTATTTATGCCGTAAAGTGTTTATTTCCCTAAAACCTGTTTCACTAACCTGCTCTCATGTCATGTTTTGGTTTGAGAAGTTAAGTCCCTATATAGGTCGTCAACTCTTATCTATATACACGTCAATCAAACTTGCTTTTGAATCAGCCCTTCTGGGATTGAACAACTTCGGGGCTGACTTCATTTAGCGATATTAAAACCATGATGGGTAGGAGCATTAAGGGGTATTCACAGGAATATACGGGGTGTAACGACGGGGTCTTTTAAAAGTTAATTTACTGATAAAATTTAAATTTTTAGTGAATCCGTCCTAAAACGCCCCGCTAAAAAATTGCCATTGACGATTATTATTGGCGTTAAATAAGGGGGGTTTATTGATTAATTGAGGATAAATAGAGAAGTGTTTAACATTTGATAGCGGAAATGAGCTAATTAATGAGCTTAGTGATTAAATTTATATGAAGAAAAGAGAAAATATGACCGAAATTAACTGGCCACTGTTGTAGTGCAAAGCTTGGGGCTAAAGATTTTCCCCAAGCTTTTGAAGTCATACGCTACCTAGAAAATGAAAATTAACTTCTTAAGCCAATTCCACGGCTAATTAAGTAATAAGCCAACGCCCACAAACTGACACAAAATCCAACCATCACAGCGATCGAGAGTGGAATGCTGATATCCGCATAGCCTAAGAAACCATAGCGAAATACATTAATCATATAGACCACAGGATTAAGCTGGGACACCCCTTGCCAAAAATCAGGCAACAGAGATAAGGAGTAAAATACGCCCCCAAGATAAGTCAGTGGCGTCAGTACAAAAGTAGGGACAATACTGATGTCATCATAGCTTTTGGCAAATATCGCATTGATTAAACCGCCTAATGAAAACAAGATTGAAGTTAGTAATACCGTCACAGCAACCAATCCAGCATGTTGTAAGCGAATATCAACGAAAAACATGGCCACAAACGTCACAATAGCACCGACACATAAACCTCGAGCGACACCACCGCCCACATAACCAGCAATAATCACATAATGTGGTACTGGTGCGACGATTAACTCTTCTAGATTACGCTGAAACTTAGCGCTAAAAAATGAGGAAGCTACATTAGAGTAAGACGCGGTGATCACAGACATCATGATAAGGCCAGGAGCGATAAACTCCATATAAGAAACCCCTCCCATCTCACCAATACGTTTACCCACTAAATTGCCGAAAATAAGAAAATAGAGCGTCATGCTTATCGCCGGAGGCACTAACGTTTGTACCCAGATACGCGTAAAACGATTAATCTCTTTGGTTAAGATACTCTTAAATGCTATTGCATATAGGGCTCTCATATTCATGCTGATGCCCCTTTATCAACCGCTACATTGTTAACTGACGCTTGTAGTTCACCACTCTTATTTGTCTGAATAGCGCCTCTTTTCACCAACTCCACAAACAACTCCTCTAAACGGTTCGCTTTATTGCGCATAGATAGAACCTCAATACCTTGCTCACTCAACTGAGCAAAAACATGGTTAATACTCTGCTCTTTGGCAACATCTATCTCTAAAGTATGGGCAAAAGTTAAACGACAGGGAAAGCCTTCGAGCTCTGGGACTTGGCTCAAATCAGCACCGAGATCTAAAATAAAGGTTTCAAGATTCAAACGACTAAGCAGTGACTTCATACTGGTACATTCAACCAAGACTCCCTTGTCAATAATACCAATATTACGGCACAGCATCTCAGCTTCCTCCAGGTAGTGAGTGGTCAAGATAATCGTCACTCCCTGTTGATTTAGCTCAGTCAAAAAGGTCCACATAGAACGTCGAAGCTCAATGTCTACACCTGCTGTAGGTTCATCTAGGATGAGTAATTTTGGTTCATGCATCAAGGCACGAGCAATCATAAGGCGGCGTTTCATACCACCAGAAAGCGCCATGGCTGGACTATCTCGTTTCTCCCATAAATCCAACTGAGTCAGGTACCTCTTCGCACGCTCCATAGCAACAGATCGTGAAACGCCATAATAGCCCGCTTGGTTAACGACTATCTGTAGTACCTTTTCAAACTGATTAAAATTAAATTCCTGTGGCACTAGGCCAATGCACAATTTTGCCAGTTCAAGTTCATGGTCAATATCATGCTCAAACACTGACACTTTGCCCGATGTTTTTTGTACCAGTGAGCTGATCACGCCAATCGTCGTTGACTTACCTGCACCATTGGGACCAAGAAGCGCAAAAAAGTCACCTTTCTCAACCGCTAAACTGACCCCTTTGACCGCTTCAACACCACCTTTATACGTTTTTCTTAGATCAGTGATCTCAAGGGCGTAAATAGGGGCATTCTCTTTATTTGCCATGTGAATCCTAATGTCGATATGTCACCGAGAAGAAAAATCTGAATATGTTCTATTGAGTAAACTGCTGGTATTAGACGAAAATAATAATAGTTCGCTAACCATCAGGCTATATTGGAACATATGATTAAAAAAAAACCCGCCTGCGGCGGGGTTTTTCAAATTAATTAAATAAGTAACTTAATCTAATGGAATCACTTTAGCGATATAGGGTAGATTACGATACTGCTCAGCATAATCGATACCGTATCCGACAATAAACTCATCAGGAATGGTAAAACCAATAAAATCGACATGAACATCAACTTCACGACGCTCAGGTTTATCAAGTAGAGTACAAAGTGCGAGGCTTTTAGGTTCACGTAAGCTCAGCATCTCACGGATCTTATTCAGTGTATTACCAGAGTCGATAAGATCTTCGACGATCAATACGTCTCGTCCTTTAATATCAGACTGTACATCTTTGAGAATTTTAACTTCACGAGTACTCGTCATAGCGTTGCCGTAACTAGAAACAGACATAAAGTCGATCTCTACATGGCCTTTTATACGACGACAAAGATCCGCCATAAATACCACGGAACCCTTAAGCAAACCAACCATGAGTAGGCGTTCGCTATCGGCATAGTGTGCATTGATCTGTTCAGCTAACAGATCCAGTTTCTGGTCAATCTCTTCAACAGAGATCATCTCTTCAATCGTGTGTTTCATAGTGCTCACAGCATAGCCTTATAAGATATCTTACTTGATGCGATCTTTGGTATTATTTTTGCTCATAACCCCAGCGATTTGATAATTCATGTTCCACGCCCAGATGATCAAGAATCCGAGCGACCATGAAGTTTACCAGATCTTGAATCGATTTGGGATCATGATAAAAGCCAGGGGAAGCTGGCATGATGGTTACCCCTAGCCGAGAAAGTGATAACATATGCTCTAAATGTATAGAACTAAAGGGAGTTTCTCTCGGAACCAAGATTAATTGTCCGCGCTCTTTAATGACCACATCGGCAGCCCGTTCTAACAAACTATTGCTCATACCTGTCGCGACGGAGGCCAAAGTCCCCGTACTGCATGGGCAAATCACCATCTGTTTTGGCGCTGCAGAGCCCGAAGCTGGCGGTGAAAACCACTCATCCTTACCTAACAAATGAAACTCACCAGTAAACTCCACGCCTAATCCAGCAAAAAATGCCAAGATTTGCTCTTTAGCCTT